>JANLYJ010000373.1:0-19837 GCA_031365555.1 Gemmatimonadaceae bacterium
CGGTAAACTTTTCTGATCCGCTTTGTCGGAACAGTGTGCGGGTATGCGGCCGGAACTTCAACCAGGGAGTACGCGTCGATGAGCCGCTGCATGGTCTCATCCGTTGACCCGTCATTGACCATTACCACTTCGTGGCGGGGATATTCCAGCGAAAGAAACGACAGTATTCCCTGGACTACAGAGTTCTGCTCGTTGTAAGTCGGGACAATGACGGAGATTGGTGGTATCACATCCGCCGCGCGCAATATCCGGAGGTTTACGTCGTCGGCGATGCGCCAGTGCCTGCGCAGCTGGGGAATGGAAAGAATCAGCAGCAGTGCATAAAAGGAATTCAACGCGAGCATGTAGACGATGACGCCATCGCCTATGTAGGTAAGAGCCGTCAAGTACTCAGCTCAAGCCGCGCCGATTCCGAAAGTCCACCTACAACCATCGCCATGTCCCGCGCGAAATCATCATCTGAAATCGCCGCAGTTGCGAGTGCTTCCTCGCCTTTCGGGCCGAGGGCGCCCAAGGCGAGCGCGGCGCGAAAGCGCACCCACCAGGACTCATCTTTCATGGCGGTGCCCAGTGCGTCGATTGCATCCACGTCGTTCAGTCCGGCGAGTGCACGCGCGGCAGACGCGCGAACGCGCCAGTCGTTATCGTGGAGGAGCTGGCGTGCCGCTTCAACAGCTTCAGGGGTGAAACAGTTGCGAAGCGCGCGCGACACTGTCGCCCTGACCTCCACAGATTCACTTCTCGCGTACGGAACAATGGCAGAGAGCGCAGGCGGAGTTCCGAGAACTTCCGCGAGCTGGATCAGCGCACACGTTTGCTCGATTCCAGGATCGGATGCGAGCTCGGCCACCAATATTCGCGTTGCCATTTCCGGATGATTTCTCAGCGCGCGCATCTGTTGCTGTCGAACCGTTGGCGCACACTGGGAAAGTCGTCGAATGACCAGCTCGATCAAACCCTCGTCCGCATATCCGGCAATTGCTGCAGCAGCCGCACTCATTACCGCTGGATTGCGATCTGTAACGAGCTTGCTGAGCAGCTCGACGTCGGATGGCGCCATGGTTACGGTGAGAAGGCGCGCCGCTTCCATTCGCTTCCACCAGTGAGGCGACGAGCCACCGGATAGAATTCGATCGACCCATACGGAGGGACGTACGAGTCCAGCAAGTGCTTCGCGCTGCTCCTGCGCGAGCTGCGAAGCCACAATCGAGCGCAGATGTCGCGACGCAACTTCAGGCGGAAGCTTCTCGAGCGCGCTTGCGAGTGCCTGCCCCTGGTCTTCGCCCATCATCAATGCTCGAGCGGGAGCCCGAAGCTTTGCAGTTACAGTTTCGTCGAGATCGTCTCCCCGACGACCCCGCCGATTTGCAACAAACAATACGGTCACCATCGAGACTACGAACACGACCTGGGTAAATGCTACGACAGCCAGCACAACTGATGTGATCAAATGGCGCGCTCGCAGAGCTCGAACCAGACTTTCGCCTTCGCGAGAAGCACGGGAATACTTATTGGCTTGACGAGGTAGTCCATCGCTCCGGCAGTAGATGCCCGCACCTGATCGGCATCGCTGTCGCGCACGCTGAGAAACACTACCATGAAGCGACCCGGGCGCGCGGCCTGGAGCTGCTCATGCAAGGTGTGGCCATCGAGGCCCGGCAAATCGATAGCCAGGAGCAGCAGTCGCGGATATGTCTGGAGAGGAAGTGCGAGAAGCGCTGCGAGTGCTGCAGGCCCATCTTCGAATGTCCTTACAACGTTACCAGATGTTCCGAGCGCGAATTCGAGAATGTCGCGCAGCTCGATATCAGAGTCGACGAGGAAGATTTCGCGAAGATTCGTATCCGCGTGCTCAGGATCAGCGTCCCGTATTTGTAGGCGGCGATCGGACCTGCCTGTCCGCCATGCTTTCCTTTCCATATTTTCCTCCGGCGGACGTCCCTGTAAAGTACACCGCGTCGCCGTTTCAATGGAGTGACCAATTGGCCGTTACCAAATTATAATGTTCGCTAGCGTCCAGAACGGATGAAGATCATACTTTTCGGCGCCACGGGCATGGTTGGACAGGGTGTTCTCCGGGAATGTCTACTCGACCCCGTAGTCACCGAAGTAATCACTGTCCTCCGGTCGCCCACCGGGAGGCGGCATCCCAAGCTGCGTGAAATCAATCACAAGGACTTCACTGATTTCTCCGGAGTTTCACTGCAGGCAGACGCCTGCTTCTGGTGCCTGGGCGTCACATCAGCGGGAACCTCTGAGGCCGACTACACACGCATCACGCATGACTTCACGGTTGCCGCTGCGAAGGTAATGGTCAGCCCTGCCATGACTTTTGTTTTTGTATCGGGGACCGGCGCTGAAGGAAAAGCAATGTGGGCGCGCATCAAGCGCAAAACAGAAATTGCGCTTCTGGCCATGCCCTTCAAGGAAGTGTATGTGTTCCGTCCCGGACTCATTCAGCCATTGAACGGAATCCGGTCGCGCACACGCATCTACAACCTTCTCTATCCAATTATTTATCCACTCATGCTGCTCATGAAGTGGGTTCGGCCTGACAGCATTACTACGACGGAACGGGTGGGGCGGGCCATGCTAAGAATTGCCAGGGATGGCTACCCCGTAAAAATTCTCGAGAGCCCCGATATCAACGCCGCAGCACAGTAAGATTATCAGATGAGCGAACGCAGATTCAACCAGGAAGAAGTTGCGGCAATTTTTGAAATGGCCGCTGAATCGCACCAGACGACTCAGCCAGCACTCCCTTCGACTGAAGGTCTGACACTCGCACAGCTTCAGGACATTGGACGGGAAGTCGGACTGTCACCTGATCTGATTGACAACGCTTCCAGATCACTGGGTCTCCCGGTGCGCCCCAATGAGCGCGAATTCCTCAAGCTTCCAATTGGCGTCGCGCTCACCATGGATCTTCCGCGCAATCTCACCGACGCAGAATGGGAACGGGTTGTAGTAGACCTGCGTGAGACATTCGATGCACGCGGCCGAATTTCGAGTGAAGGACAAGTTCGCCAGTGGACTCATGGAAATCTTCAGGCGCACCTCGAGCCCACACCCACGGGACAACGAATCCGCCTCCGCACTTACAAGGGCAACGCGAGAGAGCTGATCATCGGGGGATTGTCCATGCTTGGATTCGCGGTCGTTTCAACGATTGCCGCTTCCATGCGTCACCCGATTACCGATGTCGGGATGCTAACTGGCATGTTCACGCTCGGCGCCGGCGGAGCTGCGATGGCCGCAATGGGAGCTTTTCCGCTCCGCGCCTGGGCTCGGCTCCGACGGACCCAGATGGAAGGTGTGGCTGCCCGAATAGGCGCAGTCGCTAGCTCCTCAACCCCATCAATTAAGGGTTAACCCGCCTGTCAGTATTGTTTATCGATAATTATATTGACGATTATCGATAATGCTGTTATTGATAGTCGAGAGCTAGAATGGCTCGACTTCATTAACAGACGGATGACCCAATGGACCAGACAACAACACCTGACACCCTGAATCTCTCCCGGACAACGCTTCGGGTTTTGATCAAGCTGAACATTGTTTTCGGCGTTTTCCTGGTGGGGCTGCTGATCACGAGTGTCGTGGCAGAAGCTTTCGTTTTAAAGGCGATCGGGCCACATACACTGCAAAACAGACTCGCGCTTTTGTGGGGCATGCGAAGTGTCATGATCGTCGGCATTCTCGCAGTCCCGCTGACTCACCGCGTTCTCAAGCGCCTGCTCGCAATCGTTGAGACCGTCGGTACGGGCAATGCTTTCGCAATCGAAAATGCAGGGCGCCTCAAGACAATCGCGTGGACGCTTGTAGGATTGAATCTGCTCGATCTGTCGGTCGGCGCGATTAGCGCACTTACAGAAGCGGCCGGCCAAACGTTTGACCTGGATTGGGATTTCCAGATTACTCCCTGGCTGGCCGTCGTGCTCCTGTTTGTACTAGCGCGCGTTTTTGAACAGGGAGCGCGAATGCGTGAAGAGCTGGAAGGAACGGTCTAGCCATGACAATCTCCGTAAAGCTCGACGACATGCTGTATGCTCGACGAATGACACTGACCGAGCTGTCAGAAAAAGTTGACATCACGCTCGCGAACCTGTCGATCCTTAAAACGGGCAAGGCGCGCGCAATTCGATTCTCGACATTGGAAGCGATCTGTAAAGCCCTGAACTGCCAGCCTGGTGACCTTCTGGAATTCAATCGTGACGACGTCTTCGAAGGCGATCCAGACCTTACATGACCGAAATTCAAAGCGTTGACACCGAGGAAGCACTTGCTGATGTGCGAAGCTTGATTCGGGCGCACGTTGAGGCGCACTCTGAAGCGCACAGTGCAGAGTCGGTTGCAGCTCTCATTGCTTCCCTTCCCGCCCCGTATACACCTCCCGCCGGAGGACTTTGGCTCGCCCGCCATGAAAACGTGAGTGCAGGATGTGTGGCTCTGCGTGCGCTGAGTCCCGAGGTTGCCGAATTAAAACGAATGTACGTGCGTCCGGAACTTCGAAACCGGGGTATTGCACGTAGGCTCGCGGAACATGTCATCGCTGAAGCTCGCGCGCGCGGATATACCAGTCTTCGACTCGGAACGCTCAAGTCGATGCAGCCAGCTCAAAACCTCTACACGAGTCTTGGCTTTGAACCCATAGAGCCATACCGTGACGTCGAATTCGGCGACACCCTCTTTTATGAGCTCAAGCTCTAGACCGGAGCCCGCCGGCGCGTTACATCAAGTCATACTTTTCAAGACTGAATGGCGCCTCTTAATCCGCAGCTCTACGAGATCGATCTGGTAGTCCAGTCCAGCAACGCGCGCTACACAAGTACCGTTGCTACTGTACTTATGCCGGTGATTCCCAAGGTTGGTCAGGACATCTACCTCGAGGGGAATGAAGGTGAAGGAAGATCGGGAAGCTTCCGCGTAACCGCAGTAGCGTACCACGTGCGCGCCCACAAAAAGACATCCCGCTTCAAGCTGACACGCTCGGTCACCGGACTAACCGGTGACCTCTTCGGAATTTCACTGATGGTGGTTCCACTCTAGGATGAACTACAAACTCGCAGCGCTTCTCATCCTTTTCCCCGCCTCCGTCGCGAGTGCGCAGCCCGCGCTCAAGATCACGAGCGACCAGCAGCATGCCGCGCTCCGGGAGCTTGTGGAATTTCTCAGGCTGCCAAACATCGCGTCCGACCGCGCCGCCATCAGGGCGAATGCGGATCGTCTCAGTGCGATGATGACAAGCAGAAATCTTGCTCCCCGGATTCTTGAGGGTGCCACCGCCGACGAGCCACCAGCCATATATGGCGAATGGATTACCCCAGGCGCGAAGCGTACGGTGGTGTTCTACGCGCACTATGACGGGCAGCCCACCGATCCAAATAAGTGGACCATCACTCAGCCCTGGTCGCCGATTTTCTACACCGACATCGCGCCGCGTGGACAGGCAACGCCGGCACCGGCTGCCGGAACGATCATCAATCCCAACACGCGTCTATACGGTCGGTCGAGCTCGGACGACAAAGCCGGCGTGATTGCCATTCTTTCCGCAATCGACATGCTGCGCGCTGCGGGAAAAACACCGGACATCAACATCAAGCTTTTCTTCGACGGTGAGGAGGAAGCTGGCTCACCCCACCTCGAAGGGACGCTGCTCCGCAATCGTGACCTGCTCAAGTCAGATGCGTGGGTGATATGCGATGGGCCAATTCACCAGACCGGTCGAAAGCAGGTTGTCTTTGGAGTTCGCGGTGACGTGAATGTGAACCTGACTGTTTACGGTCCCACGCGCCCGCTCCATTCCGGACACTACGGCAACTGGATTCCGAACCCGGGAATGACGCTCGCCAAACTTCTCGCTTCCATGAAGGACGCCAATGGCCGTGTGACAGTTGCGGGGTGGTATTCCGACGTGGAGGCACTGGGCGCCGCGGAGAAAGCCGCCCTTCGCAGGATCCCCGCTGTCGAAAAGCAGCTGCTCGATGAACTCGGAGTTGCTGAGCCCGAAGGCAACGGAAAATCTCTGGTGCAGCTGATAACCGAGCCGTCACTCAATGTGAATGGCATCGAAAGCGCTGAAGCAGGCGCGGGGGCGCGCAACGTCATTACAACTCAGGCGATCGCAACCCTCGACCTGCGCCTGGTAAAGGGCAACGACTACGTCCGCCAAATCGAGAAGCTGCGTCGCCACATCAGGAAGCAGGGATTTTTTGTAATTGACCGCGAACCGACAATGGATGAACGACATAAGTACGCAAAAATTGCCCGCGTCGAACAGCGCGGCGGTGGCTACAACGCCGAGCGTACTTCAATGAGCAATCCCTTCGCTGCTCGTGTGGCAGCAGCGGTTCAGTCCACATCGCGACAGGAGATCGTGCTCCTCCCAACGGCCGGCGGAAGTCTTCCACTCGCAATCCTCAGGAACACACTTGGCGCACTTACGCTCACCGTGCCCATCGCAAACTATGACAATAACCAGCACGCAGAAGATGAAAACCTGCGGCTGGGTAATCTGTTCGACGGAATCGAGACGATGGCCGCAGTCATGCTCGTCAACTGGTAAGCAATGCGAACCATGATGATCAGATCACTACTGCTGCTAGCGCTATTCGCGCGAATTACAAACGCACAGGCAAGTATCACCGGTCTGGTACACGACAGCATCTCGCATACTCCGCTTGTTGGCGCTGAAGTCCAGCTCGTTTCAGCTGACAACCCCGCAATCCTCGGCAAGTCAGCCACCTCGGACTCGCTCGGACGCTTTACCCTCAACAACGTTCCGAAGGGCAGATACGCGCTCGGCTTTCTGCACCCTATGCTGGACTCACTTGGCGTTGACGTTCCGCTGCGCGAAGTGTTCGTGGACGACAATCGGTCCGTCAGGGCGGATCTTGCGATACCTTCTGGCGGAAAGCTGCGTACAGCAATCTGCGGTCTCAACAAAACTCGAGACTCAGTTGGTGTAGTCGTTGGATTTGTCAGGGATGCGCACACTGAACTGCCGGTCGCAAACGCGGCTGTATCCGGTGAATGGCTGGAGCTCACGTTCAAGACCGGCGGCTTTGCGCGTCGAGTGCCTAAACTCGTCGCGACTACAGGCGACAACGGCTGGTTCGCCATTTGTAATGTGCCGAGCGGCGGGACAATGACGATGGTTGCAACGCGAGGAACTGACAGCACGGGTGTGGTTGACGTGCAGATACCTGTCGATGGCTTCATTCGACGCGACCTGTTTCTGGGCGCCACGGAAACTGTGCTCGTTGTGGACAACACACCGCGCAAGGACACAGTAAAGGTCGTTCCACGCCGCATCCATGTCGGCAACGCGCGGATCAGCGGAACCGTGGTTGCAGCAGTCGACAGCAAAGCGCTCGGCGGCGCTGTTGTCGGGATCATCGATGGCCCACAGGTTCGCGCAAATGAACGGGGTGAGTGGGCGATTACGAATGCACCCTCCGGCACTCGCACCCTCGAAGTGCGTGCGCTGGGCTACTACCCTGTGCGCAAGATCATCAACATCGTAAAAACCGCACCGCCCATTCGGTTTGCGATGTCAACCATGAAGTCGGTTTTGGATACAGTCCGAATTTCAGCTACGCGCACATACAGCGCGAACATGGTCGACTTCGACAAGCGCCGCAAAAGCGGACTGGGAAGGTATTTGACGGCCGAAGACGTCGCGCGCCATCGCCCTGTTGTGACGTCGGACCTGTTCAGGCTTGTGCCTGGTGTATATGTGGAGCGGAGTCCTGTTGGTGAGACCATGCTCTTGGTCCGCGGTATGTTTACCGAAAAGTGTTCGCCTAGCGTTTACATCGACGACAGGTTCATGTGGGACATGAGCGCCGATGCTCTCGACGAGTACGTGAGGCCAGACAAGATTGCGGGTATCGAGATTTATAGTGGAGCGATGGTGCCGCCGCAGTATCAGCCGGCAATGAGCGGCTGCGGCAGCATCGTAATCTGGACGAAGTAGTCAGTCCCACCAGCCGTGGATGTACCACTCGCCGTCTCTTGCGTCATGGTACATCCACACAAGCCTGCCATCTTCGGTAAGGCAGCGAAAATATTCCCGCGCGAAAATATTTTCCCAGTGAGCCCCGGACACCCTGTCCGGGCCGGCCGCTGATTCGATAGTCATCCAGCCTTCATCGTCTGCAAAGCTCACCGGCGCGAGATGATCGCGCCTTTTTTTTGTGCGTACGACAATCCGCCTTGGCTCACCAAGCACCTGCAGTGTGAGACCAGGCGCGACTGCAGCGTGTCCCCCGTGCTGGTACCTGCCATGTGCGCGCGCAGGATCCTGCTTTACCCATCTCGTGCGCCGCTCGATCAGTGGATGACTGGAATTTTCCGGAACGACAACCACCGCTCCCTGGTCGTCGAGCAGCTGTGCGATTGTTTCTTCTGTAACCCGCGCTGTTGCAAACCCCCTGTCGAAGATGTCACCCTGTCGCTCCGATTCCGGTGTTACCGAGTCAACACGGATGCGCATTCCTGTAACGCCATCCGGTAATTCGAGCCGCTCGAGATGTGTTCGAATCAACCGCATCCATGCAGCATGACTTGCAGTGGACCGCGCGGGGCGAACGAGATGCTCGAATGTTGTGCGGTTCGCGAGCGAAAAGAGCAGAGTTATTTCGCGCGCGCAGATTCCCGTTGCAAGCAGTACCTCGCAAACTTTCCCGACCAGCGCGTTGATGATGAATACGAGTCGCTCAGGATCGGTGAGCGTGTACTCGACCCACTCGTACGATGCTTCCGGGAGACTGCGCTGCATCGGCGCAAAAATTCTTCGGCGATCGTCGGCGCGGGCGAGCCGCCAGAGATGCACGCCTTCAACACCGAAGCGTATCTCGACCGACTCCTGATCGAGAAGTGCCAGGTCGCCGCAGCAGTCCACGCCCACGCCGTCGAGGAGCACCAGCATCTGAGGCGATGGATCCAGAACAGTGACGGGCTGCGACCTGAGGAAAGACCGGTCGTCCCCGGGCTGCACTACTATAGTAGTGGGCTCACCACCGGACCGGCTCGCCACTTCAGCGGCTACCGGAGTCTGTGCGATTCCAATTGTTGGCTGCGGAAAGTCCAGATCCTGAAGAGCTGCACTCAATGCAAATGAAAGCAGGTCTGCATTCAGGCTTCTCCCATCCGCCCATATGACTTTCCTGATTCCATCCACCACGATCCTGGGCGCAATCTTTATGAGCGCCGGGCAAAGCTCCGGTCTGGCGAGTGACTCGGCAGACCAGTCAGGTGAGTGTAGGCAGATGAATGTCATGGGACTCAGTAAGCTTATCCCCGAACATATCCCGAAGCAACAAGGGTGGTTAGCCCTTTCTGGCCTTATCCAGGGGCACAACTGCAATAGTGCATCGTGATATGCAGATCAGGCGTTCCTGCTCATCCACAATCCGGATCTCCCAAAGCTGGGTAGTGCGACCACGATGCAATGGAGTTCCAATAGCGGTTACAACCCCGTCGGACTTTGCACGGACATGATTCGCATTGATCTCGAGTCCCATCGCCACGTACTTATCGCGATCGATGTTGAGCAGTGCCGCAACCGAAGCCACAGTTTCCGCGAGCCCAACCGACGCGCCGCCATGCAGGATTCCAAAAGGCTGTCGCGTGCGTTCATCCACGGGCATGGTTGCCACAATGCGCTCCGGATCGAGCTCTATCATCTCGATGCCGAGTGTCTTAGCAAGTCCGCTATTCCCGCCCTCGCGAATCTCGGCGAGAATGCCTTCTGCTTTATTTGATGCCGTCATGATCCATTCTCACTAATGGTAGGTGCGTTTGGTAAGATCGTTGTTCTAGATGGTTTTTAACAGCGTTGCCGCAGAGACCTCAGAACGACATTAATGCCACTGGTGGTGGTTTTTTGGGGAACTGCTCTCGGGACCGAGATGTCGTTACCTCAAAACGTTCATGCGTAGGACTTCATATGTCGTTCTGAGGTCTCTGCGGCAAATGCTTTTGTAGTCTATAATTTCGTATAGAAATATCTCACATCCGGGGAACCACATGATGCATCCTAGATCGATAAGCGTCGCCTGCGCAGCACTGTTGATTGCAGCACCACTCGCCGCCCAAACCAGAACTTTTCCTGATCTCGCAAACGAATTCGTCTACAAGACGCTCTCGTTCTCACCGGCAGCTGCGACCCAGAACGGTTTGCACCAGCTGAACCCCGCGAACGGCAAGACGATAAACCTCGATCAGATGCTCGACGATTTTTCGCCGCGCAGTCTGCAGGAACAGCGCACTTACTACCGAGGGTTCATCGCAAGACTCAAGGCGCTGCCAAAAACACGAATGGACGCGCAGACACGCGCAGATCTGGAGCTGCTCCAGAACGCCTCCAACTTCGCCATCTTCAGTCTCGACAAGGAACGGTATTACTCCTGGCGGCCGCAGCTGTACCCGGAAAATCTTGGCAACGCGCTCTTCAGCAACATCTCGCTCGATTATGCGGATACGGCAACCCGCGCGCGTGATCTAACCATTCGACTGGAAGGAGTTCCACGCTTCGTCGACGATGCGATTGGAAACCTGACGGCGTCAAATTCCATTTATCGCAGCGTTGCGATTGAGTCCGTTGACGGCGTGATCGACCTCATCAAGGGCATGGGCGCCGGATTCGTCAAGGGAACTCCATCCGAAGGGCGCTACGCCGAAGCCCAGTCACACGCGGTTGCAGCACTGGAAAAGTTCAACGCTTTCATCAGGAACGACCTCCCCTCCAAGCCGCAAAAAGACTGGAGAATTGGAAACGCGCTCTTCGCCGAGAAGTGGAAATACTATTTGCAGATCAGTGAGTCGCCGGCGAAGATGCTTAAAGCGGCGGAAGACAGCATGCGTACAACCCGGAGCGAAATGCTGCGCCTCGCCACTCCCCTGCACGCCCGCTGGTTCCCGGACCACAATCATTCAGCGCTCACCAGCCACAACCGGCTTAATGCAATCGTGAGTGAAGTGCTCGCACGAATTGGAAACGAACACACCAATCGCGATTCACTGGTCGAACAGGCAACCCGCGATGCAGTCATGCTCGAGAAGTTCGTCATGGACAAGAGGCTCATGTCCGTAACCGACTTCTCAAATCTCAAGGTGATTCCGACGCCGCTGTTCATGCGCGGGATCTACGGCGTCGCAGGCGCCGTATTCGCACCCGCGCTTCAGCCTGAGCTCAGCACCTTCTACTGGGTAACGCCGATCTCGAAAGACTGGCCCGAAGAACGCGCCGAGTCAAAGCTGCGCGAGTATAACAAGTACAAGATGCTGACGCTGACGATTCACGAAGCAATTCCGGGTCACACTGTCCAGGGCTATTACGCGAACCTGATCACTCCGGACTGGCGAAGACTGCTCCGTGCAGTGTTCGGAAATACTCCCTACATCGAAGGCTGGGCTGTTTACACCGAGCACATGATGGAAGACATGGGAATGAATGGTGGTGACCCGGTGAAGGCTCGTCTCACCAACCTGAAAGGCATGCTTCGGATTTACACAAATGCGATCATCGATGTCCGGCTGCATACCAGGGGAATGCCTGGTGATTCCGCGGTTTCAATGATGATCAATGAAGCATTTCAGGAACGGCCCGAAGCCGAGGCGAAGCTGCAGCGCGCGCAGCTGGATTACGTGCAGCTCAACTCGTATTTCGCTGGCGTAAGTGAATGGACCAGGCTTCGTACAGATGCAGAACGGAGAGAGGGAAAGAATTTCAATCTGTGCCGTTACCATGACACGGTGTTGTTATACGGACCGGTTCCAGTTCCTACGGTGCGGACATTGTACTTTGCCAAGGTCGCCCCGACCGCCAAAGCTCCGCCCTCGAGGTGCAACTAGAGTTTTTGAAAAGCGTTTGCCGCAGAGACCTCAGGTCTCTGCGGCAACGAAGTTGTAGTTACCGCCGAGAAACTCAGCTGAGGCCGACGTACTGCGCGCCTGCTTCCTGTGCGTGAACGACTGCGAAAACTCCCGACGGCTGCAGAATGACCCCTGGTATCAGCATCGTAAGTGCGAGCTTTCGTGCATCGTCATGACCAAGCCCATCGGCCTTCATGACTATCGGAAGAATGTCGAGCTCGAATGCAAGGTTGCATGCGAGTGCGATTCCACCAGCGGCGATGAACTTTTCCAGTCTCGCGTTGGCGATCACGGGAGGCAGTGCAGAATCTCCGGCACTTGTAAGAACAGGATTTATGGTCGTCGGATTGCCGTCCATGCCTGTCACTTTTTTCATCGGGCCCACACCGTACTTATCCCAGAACTTCTGCTGCATCGCCAGCACGATTCCTTCGTGCCGCATCACACTCACTGCGCCGATTTTCGAGAGCGGTACTCCCTGCACTTCGTTTACCTGCGCCTTCCAGATTCCGGCGCGCAGCACGCCGAGCCCACTTTCGATTTCGGGCGAATCAAACACAGCCTTGTTGCGGGCAGCTGTGACGCGCTTTGCCCACGAAAGATCCCATTCATTTTTTGCAGCCGGTGCGGCAACCGCAGTCATCTTTTCCATTTTTGCGGTGAGGGGGATTCCTCCCACCAGCGCGGCACCCGCTGCCATGCGCTCTACGAACTCTCTGCGAGTTGTGCTCATTTATCCTCCATGTGGTTTTTTGCTTTCGGATTCAATGTGTCCCGAATTTGGGCCTCAGCAGCAGGCTTTTTCAAGATGCCGCGACGATCGACCACGCCCCGCTCCAGTGCCATTCGCAGATCAAAGGGAACCACGGGGACGGAAAACTCTGTTTCCCGGTTCCACCCCAGCGACCAGGCCTTAACTCTCAGACGAACGTCCTGAACATCGGCGGGCTCACCGAAAGGCGTCTTACGCCAGCGGTAGCTCTCCGGCAGAATGCGGGAATAAACGCGCAAGCTTGCCATCGATGCATGTGATGTAAGTGTGACGAATGCACCGCCTCCCTCACGCGCAGCGCGTGACAGACGCACTGTTTCTTTGCCATGCGGCTCCGCACCTGCCAGCACAACCAGGGCAAATCCACCGCACCTCAAAAGCTCTTCAGCACCTCTCAGTGCGTTCTTTCGGTTTTGTGGCCGAAAGAGGATTGGTCCCGGTTGCCAGAATTCACCGGCAACCGTGCCCATTGTATCGATCCACACAGCGCGCTCGCCATTGGCCACAGTCGTGTGACATGCAGTCCGGAGCACTGCAGTAGCTCCTCCCCGCGGATTCCAAACCACCAGTCGTCCGCGCGGAAAACCTGCGCCGGGTAAGATCCGGTCGAGCTCCGGAATCCCCGTTGCCACCGGCTCCGCAGTCCGGTGCGTGACAGGAGTCGCGTCCGGAAAACGGTGTTCAATAAGGTGGCGCAGGTCTAATACGGGAGCGGCAGACATCGGTATTTAATAAGGGGGAGCTAGATTAACCCGAATAAACACCGAAAGCAAGAACCGCGCACGGTACTGGTGTATTTCGTAAGTGTTTACATGTCAATAGGTTACAGTACTAGCGTATTAATGGCGCCTAACTGTCTGGCAAACGAACGCTCATTGCAACCGGCTTAGGACGCTGCCCGCAACGGGCACTACTGCGCTCGCCATGAAAGTGGCCACTTCACCACTGGTGCAGTGAAGCCGCAAGCGGGCGGCAAGCAAGCGGGTGGCGATGAGCGGTGGTTAAAGTTTTTCAGGCGGGATTTTTGCTTTTCCCCATCCAAAACAAGTCACGCCTTTGGAGGCATGAATGCGTTGGACACCGGGTGGTAACCGCGGCAACCTCGAAGATCGTCGTGGAATGGGGGGAATAGGAAAGGGACTCGGAATTGGCGGAACTGTCATCGTTCTCGCCCTGAGTCTCCTTACGGGCCGCAATCTTTTCCAGGATCTCGGCGTCCAGCCGGGTGCAGGCGGTGCAGCCGCACCGATGACTGCCCAGGATTCGGCCAAACAGGAACAGCAGGTGGACTTCGTCGTAGACGTCCTCAATGATGCACAGAGTACGTGGGAGAAAACATTCGCGGCAAACGGACAACAGTTCCATCCCGCGAAACTTGTTCTCTTCCGGAACTCCACTCAGTCGGCCTGCGGAACAGGACAGTCAGCGATGGGGCCGTTCTACTGCCCACTCGATGAAAAGGTGTATGTGGATCTCGCATTCTACGACGAGCTGAGCACACGCTTTGGTGCGAAGGGAGATTTCGCACAGGCATACGTGCTCGCGCACGAGCTCGGTCATCACGTGCAGCAACTTCTTGGAACTGACGGCCAGGTTCGCGCAAAACAGGAAAGCAATCCCGATGCAGCGAATGAACTTTCAGTTCGTCTCGAGCTGCAAGCGGACTGCTATGCCGGTGTATGGGGACATGATGCTGCATCACGCGGAAAACTTGAAAGCGGCGACGTTGAAGAAGCGCTCGGTGCTGCATCCGCTGTTGGCGACGATCGCATTCAGCAGCAGACACAGGGCCGCGTAAATGTTGACGCATTCACTCACGGCAGCGCAGCGCAGCGCACAGAGTGGTACAAGCGCGGGATGCAGAGTGGGGATATGCGGAGCTGCGACACCTTTCAGTAACATGCGGCGCTTTGCGCCGCCGTCCATTGGACGGTAAATCAACTGAGAACTGCCTCGGCTCAAAGCTGCCGGTTTTTCCGCTGTTTGCTTCCCGCTTCACGATTCTTAAAGGACACCGGCGAGCGCGAGTCGTTGCGTAAGCCGGACGCTTACAGCCAAACAACCGGTAGCTATAAGCCGAGGCAGTTCTACTTTGACCTCGCTGCAACGCAGCGCGGCGCCTCGCGCCGCACATGGAACGGCTCTACGAGCCACCAACTACGGCTGAGCTGGAACGATTCCCCTCCTCTGCTGTATCCAATAGACAGCCGCTGCACACTAAATACGCGCGGTGAAACCTTACAGAGGAGTTCAAGAACAATGAAGAATATTTTCAAAGTCGGAGCGATCGCAGCCGCAGCATTGACGTTGTCCGCTGGCGCAGCAAGCGCACAGGGCCTTGGATTTGGCGTTAACGCCGGTCTCGCAATGCCGACAGGCAGCACGCTCGACCACAACAGCGTTGGATACAATGTTGGCGCAAGCCTTTTCATGCGCCCGGCAGTTTCACCGCTGTCTTTCCGCATCGACGGCAACTACGCCAACATGGGTGGAGCAACCGAGAACAACCTCAACCGTCCTGACCTGAAAGTCATGTCGGGAACAGCGAACCTTCAGTACGGTATCGGCGGCGATGCAGTCAAGCTGTACGCAGTTGGTGGAGCCGGCGGTTACACGACGCAGTACGAAGGACTCAAGCGTTCGGACATACAGCTCGGATTCAACGGCGGATTCGGAGTCAATCTTCCGCTAAGTGGCTTCAATACGTCGATCGAAGCGCGCCTGCACTACATCCCGGCAAATGATAACGGCCCGGGCATTGGATACCAGCGCAACAAGGTGATGTTCATTCCGGTCACTTTCGGAATCAACTTCTAAGCTGTTTGCACTGGAAAAAAGAAACGGGCGCCTGCGGGCGTCCGTTTTTTTGCATAGGTTTGCTGCGTGAACAACAGACCCTACATCCTCGCAGAAACCACCTGGAAGCATGTCCGCGACACGAAGTACAGCGTCGCGATTCTTCCCTGGGGTGCGACTGAAGCGCACAATTACCACCTGCCATATGCAACCGATAACTATGAGTCGGATGCAGTCGCGGCGGCGGCGGCCGGCATTGCTTGGAATCGCGGAGCTCGTGTAGTTGTCCTGCCCGCAATTCCGTTCGGTGTGAACACGAGCCAGCGCGACATCCCGTTGTGCATCAACATGAACCCTTCAACCCAGGCAATTGTCCTGCGCGACATTGTCGAGTCGGTCGAGTTGAGCGGAATCGAAAAGCTTGTAGTCCTGAACGGACATGGCGGCAACGACTTCAAGCAGATGATCCGCGAGCTTCAGCCGCACACGAAGGTTTTTCTTTCAACTGTCAACTGGTATTCGATCGTAGATCCATCCGGCCATTTTGCCGATACTGGCGATCACGCTGGCGAGCTCGAGACCAGCGTGTGCATGCACATCATCCCCGATCTCGTTGCCCCGCTCAACGAAGCCGGCGACGGACTGGAAAACGTCGCGCGCATTCAGGGATTCCGCGAGAAGTGGGCATGGTCGCCGAGACAATGGACCAAAGTCACAGCCGATACAGGAATTGGAAATCCTGCGAAAGCCAACGCCGAAAAGGGCAAAAAGTATTTCGAGGCAGTCTCTGAAAAGATTGCAGGATTTCTCCTCGACCTCGCTGCTGCTGACCTCAATAACATGTACGAATCCCCGAAGCGATGATTTACCGCTTTCTCGCGATGCTGGTCGCTGTTCTGCACATCGGCTATGCGCTGTTCGTTGCGATCGGTGCATTCATCGTGATGAAGCACCCGTCCATCGTTTGGCTGCACTTTGCCTGCATCGTCTGGGCCTGCGGAACGACCATCATGGACCTCGGCTGTCCGGTCACGCCCTTGGAAAAGCGCCTATGGCAGAAGGGCGGACGCCAGCCCTACGAGACAGGGTTCATCAACAAGTACATCCTGAGATCGAATGCATCGGGAACTCAAAGCCACCGAACGCATATCATACTGGGTGCAGTAATGGGCGTGTGGAATATCATCCTCTATTCAATTCTGTTCTGAGATTCATATGCAAAAAGCAACGTTTGGAGCTGGCTGTTTCTGGGGAGTCGAAGTCGCGTTTCGAAATGTTCCGGGAGTTGTAGACGCCAAAGTCGGCTACCTCGGCGGCTCGCTGGCGAACCCTACATACGAAGACGTGTGCACCGGCGAAACCGGACACGCGGAGGTTGTGCAGGTAGAGTTCGACCCTGCACGTGTTTCGTTCGATGAACTCCTGGATGTTTTCTGGAGCAACCACAATCCCACAACGCGCAATCGTCAGGGCCCGGATTGGGGAACGCAGTATCGCTCAGCGATTTTCTATCATGACGACGAGCAGCGGAGCGCCGCCGAGAAGTCGAAGGAACAGTGGAACGCGTCGGGAAAGTTTGGGCGGCCGATCGTTACCGAGATTACTGCCGCGTCCGAGTTTTTTCCGGCGGAGGAGTACCATCAGAGGTACTTGGAGAAGCGTGGGCTGGCGAGCTGTCACGTCTAACTGCAACTGAGAACTGACATGGCGACCGGCGGCCGGCTGAAGTCGCTGCCGGCGGACCGCTAAGGTACGTGAGCGGTTCCGGTCTCTCGGCGTTTCTAAAACTCGTTTCCGGGACGCGCGGGCATTTTTTGCTCGAGTCTGGACTGCACGGCGCATTGTGGCTGGATCTCGATCCGCTGTTTGATGATGGCGCTGCGGTTACGCCATTCATCGATGCGCTAGCTCAGAAAATATCTCTCCACAATCCTGACATCGTTTGTGGGCCCGCCATCGGCGGTGCTGTGCTCGCACAACGCTTAGCGAAAATTCTTGGTGTCGATTTTTACGCAACGACGCGACAACAGTCCGCTGAAGCCCATGGATTATTTGCAGCTCAGTACACACTGCCTGATGCAGCGCGCTCAAGAGTCCATGGACGGCGTGTAGCAATTGTTGACGATGTCATGAGCGCCGGCTCATCGCTCCGCGCAACTCTCACGGAACTCGAGCGGCACCAAGCCCAAGTGGTAGCTGCCGGCGCACTCCTTGTCCTCGGTGACAAGGGCTTCGACTTCTTCGAAAAACAAAACATTCCGGTCGAGTACACCAACCGGGATGCTTATGAATTCTGGGAACCGTCTTCCTGCCCCATGTGCGCAGCAGGCACACCCTTGGTATCTCGCTAAGCGGGATTCCGGCAGCCAAAAAGCGGGCAGCCGGCCGCGATGTCAGTTCTCAGTTGCAGTTTTTCAGTTGCAGTTTTTCAGTTGCAGTTATCTATCCCCTCACAATCATCATCCCCGCATCCTCTCGCCGCAAATCACGCGCACCGGCTGCAACGCCGGCACCCACGCCAAGACTCAATGCGAGCGCTGACCCAACGCTGACGAACGGCAGCAGCCAGGCAAGCGGAACTGCAACAGCAAGTACACCAAATGCGACAACAAACGGGATATGTGGCTTCCGCGCGCCTTCGACAAACCGCAGCCGGTCGCGCACGAACAAATGGGCTCTCTTGTACCCGAAGTAAACAACACTCAGGGTGATCATGAGACTGATGAATTGAATCATTGGTAGATCCTCCTTATTGAGCCCTACGCAGGTCAGAGCTGGAAGTTTCTCGCTGCCCCCGGGTCAAAAACCTTGCATCGGAACGTCTGATTGTTTATACATTAGGTGTGCATAATCAGTCAGCCTCCGTGACCCTGCCCTTCAGGGCCAAACCGCGCCCCGCGGCCGAAGTTCCGGTCATTCGGCCCGCGTCCCTCAAGGATGCTGGGGCGATTGCGGAGCTGGTTAGCTCGTTCGTAGCTGATGGGCTCATGCTGCCACGCACCCGGGAACAGATCCTCGGAAACATCGACAGTTATGTCGTTGCGGCTCGTCGAGGCGGGCCTGTGGTGGCATGTGCCGCCCTCGAGGAATTTTCGCCTTCGCTGGCAGAAGTGGCCTGCGTAGCGGTCTCGCGCACCGAGCATGGTAATGGCTTGGGAAGTCTGGTTGTGCTTGGAGTCGAGCAGCTTGCCCGCGCCCGGGAGATCGAAGAGCTGTTCGCGATGAGCCTTAGCGATCGATTCTTCCTTTCGCTGGGTTACAACGTTGTGTCAGTGTCCCGTTATCCCGAGAAGCTGGCGCGCTACGAGAAGCTCAAGGCCGACGGAGTGAGCGTCGTTCCCAAGCGCTGCTTCCAGAAACTGCTGAACCAGACGCCCGCTGTCTCCCCTGAGGCAATGGCTGAAGCACCCGCGATTCCAGCCCGGAAGCTCCGGATCGGATAGCTGGCACCTGCCTTGCCTTTTTGAAGGGCAACTCAACGGGCAGTTCAATGAAAAAAACAGACAAACAGAAGGCCGCCTGGGCTCTGATCAGCGCGGGCTCTGCGATGGTGGCCGGCGCGATTGTAGACCGGGTGCTCAGCCGCAGCTTCAAGTCATACTATTCGGATCGGTCTCCATCGGATCCAACCAGTCGAGACTTCTCATGGACGCGCGCCATGGCGTGGACCGCGGGAACTGCGGCAGTGGTCGGAATGACACAGCGCGCTGCTCTCCGAGGCGCTGCCCTGGGCTGGAAGAAAAAAACGGGAAAGCTTCCGCCGCGCAGCTGATGCATGGTGAAACATTCCGTCCCCGGACTCCGTAATGGAAGCCGGGGACGTTTTTGTAAGCCAAGGAGAACGCATGCACGAGAACGGATATTCAAAGACGATCATTCGCAACGGAATCGGATTCGGCTCAGCTCTCGCAATTGCCATCTCGTGGAGCCTGCACCAGTCGGTTCTATGGGCAATCATTCAGGGATTTTTCGGCTGGCTGTACGTGATCTACTACGTCGTAACGCGCTAGCGTTTCTTCATAACAATCGAGCCCGTCGTTCAGTCGACGGGCTCGTTTTGTTTATGAAGGTCATTCGACATGGAAACATCTTTAACTGAGAACAGACATGGCTTCCCGCTGCCGGTCAAATACGCATCCGGCTTCCGGTTAGTGCGAGATACATTTTGCGGGATGCGGGAAGCCGCAAAGCGGGAGGCCGGACGCCATGTCAGTTCTCAGTCGAAGTTGTATCTTCATTACAACCCATAACTGTTCAATGAAGAAACTTCTGGTTTTCGCGCTTCTGTCCTGCCCCCTGACTGCACACGCGCAGGAGCGAATCGACTCCGCAATGAACGCCAGGATTCGCGATGAAGGATTGAATCATTCCAAAGTTCTCGAGACAGGA
>JANLYJ010000383.1:0-6151 GCA_031365555.1 Gemmatimonadaceae bacterium
CGCTGCAGCAGTTCCGGCAGGTTTTGGTTCGGCAATCACATTGTCGTGTGGCACCGAAGGGCATGCCTTTCGAACTGCTTCCGCCAGGGATGCGTTGGTCAGGATCAAAGTGCGCTCGCCTGGCGCAATCGTCGAAACACGATCGAGCGTATCCACCAGCAGCGGCTTGTCGCTGATCAGGGGGAGAAGCTGTTTCGGAAGTGATGGCGTGCTGAGAGGCCAGAAGCGGGAACCAACTCCTCCCGCCAGAACAACAATCCAGCGACTCAAACTGTTTCGCCCTCTTCTTCAACGACTCCGGTGAGGCGCGCGACGAGAGCGTACAGCTTTTTCGGACTGAACGGCTTGGTCAGAAAGTCGGTGGCGCCACCCTTCATTGCATCCTTCTGACGCTGGTCTTCACCTGCCGCCGTAAGAATGACGCAGGGGAGATCCTTCATGTCATCCCGCTTCCGGACATATTCGAGCACGTCCATTCCGCTTTTTCGCGGCATCATCAGGTCGAGCAGGACGCAATCGATGTCGTTTTCGCGGGCGAGTATGTCGATCGCTTCCTGACCGTCATAGGCAAGGGTCACCCGAAACGGCCCGTTTTCGAGCTTCATCTTGATGATGCGCCCGATATGCGGTTCGTCGTCGGCGACGAGTATGTGGCGGTGACCGCCCGGATTTTCGCTCACTTGTAGGAACCCGTTGAAAGAGGCGAGTCGGAATGCAACTATTCCGGGGCTTTCTGGTACTGAATAAAGGTGAACCGTCCTATGTAAGTCAAGCGTAGTCGCTTGAACTGACGGCATTTACAGGGTATTCTTTCTGATTCCTTCTGCATGCGTTTACACTCTCAAAAATAAATGAACTTTCGTAGTCTACGTCCAGTTGCCGCCCTCGCCGTTCTGGTCATCTCGGCTTGCAGCGATTCCCTCGGCCTGAAGGCGACTATTGGGACCGAAACGGACTCGTTCATCGTGTACGCGCTCTCGGGCACGCCTGCGACATTTCCGAGCACGTACGTTGCGGCGGGCCGGACAGTCGCAGTTATTGACGGAAATGGCAATTTCGACGTCGCGTTCGACATCAATTCGGCCGGCAAAGTCGTCGTATATCCTATGCGCCTTGTAGTCAGCCCCATCACCGCTTTTCGTGATGTTGGCCTGTTGAAAGGAACCGGAAGTTTCGATGCTATTACCCGTGCGCCCACCACCGGTTACCTGACGGACCAGAGCATCGTGCTCGCGCCGGGTGAAGTGGTGATTCTGCAGACGGCCAGGAACACGCGCAACGACGTGTGCCTGTACGGAATCTCACCCTACATCTTTGCCAAGATTGGAATCGACAGTGTCGATCTAAAGAATCGCTCGATTTTCTTCAAGTCCACTGTCAATCCGAACTGCGGGTTCCACTCCTTCAAAGCGGGCATCCCGACCGACTGATGCACGATTTACGGATAATCCGTGAACAAATCGAGCTTCTTCGCGATGGAATGCGCCGCCGCGGGAAGCTCGATTCGCTTGCGCAGGCTATCGATCGCGCAGAGCAGCTCGAGGCGGAACGCCGCGCAACGATTCAGGCAGTCGAAGAGCGGAAGAGCGCGCGCAACGTTGCAACCCGTGAAGTAGCGCAGCTAAAGATAGCTGGACAGGATGCTGCCGCTCAGCAGCAGCGCTCCCGCGAGCTCGGCGAAGAAATCGCACGTCTCGAGTCGGAGCTGTCAGTAGCAGAAGGCGCGCTTAACCAGATTCTTCTCGAGATTCCCAACATCACGCTCGAAGATGTTCCTGCGGGTGGAGAAGAAGCCAACTCGGTAATTCGAGAGTGGGGAATCAAGAGAACGGCGCGGACGAGACCGCACTGGGAGATTGGCGAGGCACTTGGCCTCATCGACTTCCAGCGTGGTGCCAAGATTTCCGGCTCAGGCTTCATCGTATTTCGTGGAGCAGGCGCACGCCTTGTTCGCGGGCTGATCAACATGATGCTCGATGTCCACAGTCGTGAGCACGGCTACGAAGAGACATCCGTGCCCACTGTTGTAAGTCGGGCCGCCATGACCGGCACCGGCCAGCTCCCGAAGTTCGAGGACGACATGTACGGCTTGAGGGACGAGGACATGTTTCTCGTCCCGACCGCGGAAGTTCCGCTCACCAATCTTTATCGAGAAGAGATCATACCGGCAAGCGAGCTGCCCAAGGCTCTGACAGCATATACGCCCTGTTTCCGCCGAGAGGCCGGCTCGCACGGAAAGGACACACGCGGACTGCTGCGCGTTCACGAATTCGACAAAGTCGAGATCGTTCGATTCTGCGCTCCAGAAGACTCGCGCGCGCAGCTCGAGCTACTCACATCGCACGCAGAGAAGATCGTTCAGCTTCTCGAGCTGCCATATCGAGTGGTGCTGCTCGCTGCGGGTGATTCAGGCTTTTCGAGCGCACGTACATACGACCTGGAAGTGTTCGCGCCCGGCGTGGACAGGTGGCTCGAGGTTTCCTCCTGCAGCACCTGCGGTGATTTTCAGGCGAGACGCGCAGGGATTCGTTTCCGTCCGTCCGACGGTGGGAAGCCCCAGTTCGTTCACACATTGAATGGGTCCGGCCTGGCACTGCCGCGCATCATTGCCGCGATCCTCGAGCACAACCTGAATGAAGACGGGTCGGTCTCGGTTCCACAGGCGCTTCGTCCGTATCTGGGCGTTGATCGGCTGAGCTGATTTCCATGCGCCGGAGCGCTCCGGTAGTACTCGTGTTGGTTGGAGTGGCGCTCCTTTTGGGCTGGTACGTGCTGTACACGCGCAGCCTCGTGCGTGACCTGCGCAGGGAAGCATCACGTGTTGGTCTCATGTACGCGCGAGTGTACGACGGACTGAACGATCCGAGTGCGGAAGCCGCGAATACAGCACTGCTGGATTTGTCGGGGCACATCAGGGAGTCCGGAGTGCCAGTGATTCTCACGGATACAAAAGGAAATCCCACAGCCGCTGTAAATCTTCCATTTGACGAGCCACTTAGCTCACCGAGAGTTAAGGAGTACATGCGTGAGCTCGACAGAGAGAATCGGCCACTCGTCGAGAACGATGTAGGCACTGTTCACTTCGGAAACACCACTCTCGTGCGCGGACTCACGATTATTCCGCTGCTGCAGGCAATGCTCATCGTGATGTTTCTCGCCGCAGGCGCGTATGCATTGCGCACTCGTGGTCGCGCTGACAGGGAGAAGATCTGGGCCGGAATGGCGCGTGAGTCAGCGCATCAGCTGGGCACTCCGCTCTCAAGCCTGAGTGGATGGATCGAGCTCCTGAGAGAAGCTGCAGACGATCCAATGACAGCCACAGCTTTGTCGCACATGGAATCCGATCTGGTTCGGCTTCAGCGCGTAGCCAATCGGTTTGAACGCATCGGAAGGCCGCCCAAGAAAGAGAAGGTCGATATCGGCGAGCTCTCGGAAAGAGTCGCTGCCTATTTCCGCGCACGCGTGCCGACTCTGGCTCACCGCGTCAACGTCCAGTCGAGCCGCAGCGGCGAGCTTGTCTTCGACGCCGACCCGGTGCTGATGGAATGGGCGATTGAAGCCCTCACCAAGAATGCGATCGACGCATTGGCGGGATCGCCGGGCAATGTGCGGATATTCGCGAAGGCGATGCCCGAAGGTCGCCTTCGCGTCCGCGTTGAAGATGACGGGCCGGGAATTCCTCGGGAACTGAGAGGCAAGATTTTCGATCCGGGGTTCTCTACGAAGGAAAACGGGTGGGGAATTGGTCTGTCTCTGGCAAAGCGAATCGTGGAGGATTCTCACGGAGGCCAGCTAATTCTGGTGCCAACCGACCGCGGAGCTACGTTCGACATTATCTTGAGTTGATGGCTTCTGGTCTTGAAATAGCGCGCAGCGCAGCGGAAGGTACTGATGCAGAACCGCTCGCAGGTCTCAACATCGCTCAGCGCGAAGCAGTTCTCCACCACGAAGGTCCCCTCCTCATTATCGCAGGTGCCGGCTCCGGCAAGACACGCGTCCTCACGGCACGCATTGCGAGACTGATCAAGCATCATGGTGTAGCGCCTTCCCGAATTCTTGCAGTCACATTCACGAACAAGGCTGCAGGTGAAATGCGTGAGCGCATTATCCGCCAGCTCGGATCCAGCGATGCAGGCGCCCTCAAGGGAATGTGGTGTGGAACCTTCCACGCACTTGGTGCAAGGATGCTCCGCGCTCACGCTCCACTTGTCGGACGCACTGCGAACTTTACGATTTACGATGAAGACGATTCGCTCGGCGTCATCAAGCGGATCATGGAGCGGGCAGGAATCTCGCCCAAGCAGTGGACGCCGAAGTCCATCGCCAACCTGATTTCCGATGCGAAGAATGCCCTTGTTTCTCCCCGTGAGTATGAGCCGCTGGCGCTGGATCCGCTCGCGAAAGCTGCGGCAGCTGTGTACAACCAGCTCGAAGGTGTCCTGCGTTCGGCCAACGCTGTGTCGTTCGATGATTTGCTCGTACTGCCCGTGCGGATGCTCCGAGAGAATCAACCTGTACTCGAGAAGTACCGGGATCGCTTCCAGTTCATTCTCGTCGATGAGTACCAGGACACCAATCGCGCACAGTTCCAGTTCATCAAGCTGCTCGGCAGCGGACATGGAAATGTTGCCGTCGTAGGTGACGACGATCAGTCCATCTATGGATGGCGCGGCGCGGACATTCGGAACATTCTCGACTTTGAAAAGACTTTCGAGAGCGCGACTGTCGTCAAGCTCGAAGACAACTACCGCTCGACGCCGCACATTCTCGACGTCGCAAACGCAGCCATCTCGGCGAACATCGGTAGGCGCGGCAAGACTCTGCGCGCGACCCGGCCAGGGGGCGATCCGGTAACGATGATCGCGACGCTGGACGACAGAGATGAAGCTGACTGGCTCCTCGACGAGGTGAAGGCCAGACGCACACGTGACGGCCTCCGGCTCAATGACTTCGCCGTCTTGTACAGGACCAACGCTCAGAGCCGCACGATCGAAGACGCACTCCGCAGACATGGAATGCCATATCGGTTGATTGGTGCTGTGCGGTTTTATGATCGCCGTGAAATCCGCGACCTGATGTCGTATCTCAAGCTCGTCGCGAATCCATCCGATGATGAAGCGTTTCGCCGGGCAATTGGAATTCCGAAACGCGGTATCGGTGATACCAGCGTGGACGCGCTCTCGGAGATCGCGCGCGGCGCCGAGGTGTCCATGTATGAGGCGAGCCGGCGGGAAGATCTGATTGCTTCGATGCGTCCTGCGGCTCGCGCTGGTTTCGCAGCCTTTGCGGAAATGATCGGGCGCTTTCAGGAGCGGGCAGTGCTGAGCAGTGTGGATGAGCTCCTGCGCGATATCATCGAATCGGTGCGATACGGCGACTATCTCAAGTCAGAAGGGCCGGAGACGTCCCGTGAAAGAATTGAAAACGTCAGCGCGCTGATTGACGCTGCTGCTGAAACAGTGGTTGATGATGGTGGGGAAGTTGGATTGCGTCCACTCGATCATTTTCTCCAGAAGGCAATGCTTGTTGCCGCAGTAGATGGAATGTCAGGCGACTCCGATGCGATCACACTCATGACTTTGCACAACGCGAAGGGCCTCGAGTTTCCGGTTGTGTTCATCACGGGATTGGAAGATGGACTCTTTCCGCTCTCGCAGTCGTTCGATCAGCCCGAGAAGCTCGAGGAGGAGCGTCGTCTCTTCTACGTCGGAATCACACGCGCGGAAAAGAAGTTGTACATGTCGCATGCAGAAAGTCGCCGCCGCAATGGCGAGTTGATGCAGTCGATCCCTTCACGTTTCCTCAAGGAAATTCCCGCCGAGCTTCTCGAAGAGAAGCAGACAATGCGGCTGCGAACGTCGGGCCGGAATGCGCACCGGGATACTTTCGATTGGGGAGCGAGCTCAGGGGCCCGGACAGGGTATCAGACTTCGTCGCGTTCGACGCATGAAGTGCCTGCTTACAAAATGACCCAGGGCTGGCGGAAGGTGCCTTTTCGCGATCCTGACATCGATGCATCGCAGGACGAACCGCTATTCGTTGTCGGCGAGCGGGTGAAACATCCTAAATTTGGTTCGGGCAAGATCGCGCATCTTACCGGTACCGGTCATGACATCAAGGTCATAATCGACTTCGATGATGAGAACTACGG
>JANLYJ010000397.1:0-1950 GCA_031365555.1 Gemmatimonadaceae bacterium
CGCCAGGGTTGCGAGGGCAAGGCATGAAAATCCACTTTGCATAATTCGAGTCAGGATGGTATTTCTCCCTCTGAATGCTGCCTAACGTTCAAGTTCTGCTGCAAGCACATCTAATAGTGCCGAGCGAAGCGAGGTTCCGAAAAGTGATTGACAGCAGCAACGATTGTTAGGCCGAGGGGGCGGAGTTCGCCGGATTTCCCAGGAGTTGGGTCGCAAAGCGCTGGTGTTCCGCCACGCGCTCGAGTTCAAGCGCCATCGCCTCGACGGTGTTTTCAACTCGTTGGAGCGCCGCCGCGAAATCGGGTGCGCCCGCAGTGTGCCGTAGCCGCGCCACTTCCGCCCGCGCTGCGAGCCAGGCCTGAGTAAGACATCCGGTCGTAATGCCGAAGACAACCGTCGTAAGCATCCAAAAGGCTTCATTCATGGCTTCCCCATCGTTGTAATTGCCCGCTGCAGCATCATACCCCGATCACCGCTCGTTGATGGTAGGCTGATCTCCTCATACGGAGCGACCCCCGCAAAGGTTTCGGCCTAACTGGTTATTGGACTGACTGTATATTCTGCATGCGATGCGCAAATACTGCAAAGTCTTGCTGCATTCTTAGCGCTCACTTTTTCCAAAATCCTTACCCACCATCATCTTCTATCAATCAGCTCGTGCGATAGGCTGCGAAATGCCCGCAGCATATCAACGCCTGGGGATACGGTGGAACCGTAGCACGTAAAAAAAGGGGCCGCTCATCGCGACCCCTCTTTTACATCTAGCAGCTAAGTATTCGCTGCGCTTAGTACATCCCGCCCATGCCGCCGCCCGGTGGGCCGCCGGCCTGCGAATTTCCCGCTGGCTCCTTCTTCTCGACAATCAATGCTTCGGTCGTGAGCAGAAGACCTGCAATGGAAGCTGCATTCTGCAGCGCTGTACGCGTAACCTTGGTCGGATCGATGACGCCGGCCGCAACCAGATCTTCGTACACATCGGTCAGTGCGTTGTAACCAAAGTTGTTGTCCTTGGCTGTGCGCACTTTCTCGATGACGATGGAACCTTCTCCACCTGCGTTCTGAACAATCATGCGGAGCGGCTCTTCGATCGCGCGACGGATGATCTCGACGCCAATCTGTTCATCGCTGTCCTCGAGCTTCAGAGTCTTGAGACCCTTCTGCGCGCGAACCAGTGCGACACCGCCGCCGGGGACGATTCCCTCTTCAACTGCTGCCCGTGTTGCATGCAGTGCATCCTCGACGCGAGCCTTCTTTTCCTTCATCTCGCTCTCGGTTGCTGCGCCAACGTTGATCACCGCGACACCGCCGCTGATCTTCGCCAGTCTTTCCTGCAGCTTCTCACGATCGTAATCGGAAGTCGTCTTGTCGATCGCTGCCTTGATCTCCTTGACGCGTCCCTGAATCTTGTCGTCGTCGCCGCCGCCATCGATGATGGTGGTGTTGTCCTTGTCAATCACGATGCGCTTGGCCTTACCAAGATCGGTAACGACTGCGTTCTCGAGCTTGAATCCGACTTCTTCGGAGATGACCTGTCCATTGGTCAGCACTGCAATGTCCTGCAGCATCGCCTTGCGACGATCGCCGAATCCAGGAGCCTTGACTGCGCAGACGCGGAGCGTGCCACGGAGCTTGTTCACGACGAGCGTCGCGAGTGCTTCACCTTCGATGTCCTCTGCGATGATGAGCAGCGGCTTGCCGAGCTGCGCAACTTTCTCGAGGATCGGAAGGAGATCCTTCATTGAAGAGATCTTCTTGTCGTGGATCAGGATCATCGCGTCTTCGATCACTGCTTCCATCTTCTCAGGATCGGTGACGAAGTAGGGCGAGAGGTATCCGCGGTCGAACTGCATTCCTTCGACAGTCTCAAGCGTTGTCTCGAGTCCCTTCGCTTCTTCGACGGTGATGACTCCGTCCTTGCCAACCTTTTCCATCGCTTCGGAAATCAGGTCG
>JANLYJ010000308.1:0-3181 GCA_031365555.1 Gemmatimonadaceae bacterium
CTTTTGCCATGTCTTGATTCGGTGTGTTTTGGATGATCAGTGCAACTACAACAACTCTTCAACTCATTTCGTTCGTACGTGTTGCGAGAAGTGCATAGCTATTTAGACGTTAGTCGGTAGCAGCTACTCACTACTTGCCAGACAGCTATGCACAACCAGCTACCCAGCCCTACACAAAACCATCAATGCGTCGTTCTTCCCTCTACTGCACTCGAACAAAAAGAGCTCGCGATCGGGATTGAACCGATGACCTCACCCTTACCAAGGGTGTGCTCTACCAACTGAGCTACGCGAGCAAACACAACTGGTAAGCGGGAGACGGGACTCGAACCCGCGACCACAAGCTTGGAAGGCTAGTGCTCTACCAACTGAGCTACTCCCGCGAGTTTCTAAATCCGTCCTGCAAAAAAACACAATGGTGGGGGAAGGATTCGAACCTTCGAAGGCGTGAGCCGTCAGATTTACAGTCTGATCCCGTTGGCCACTTGGGTACCCCACCAGTTCCCGCGCAGACAACGCTTTCTTCACATCAATTCTGTAGAGCTTTACATCGACAGAGCTGACGACCGGAATCGAACCGGTAACCTGCTGATTACAAATCAGCTGCTCCGCCAATTGAGCTACGTCAGCAAAGTGCAGCGATTCTACGCAAGCCTAGTAAAATAGGGGACTTGCGAGCCCGAAGCAAGGGATGAAACGTTGACTTTACTCCCCCGCTATCTCTACCCCTTCCAGGTCGCCTTTCTTGAGCAAAAGACCAGGGGGAAAGCAAGTACGAAAAGCACTGCGATGGGGACAAACAGCATGCTGCAGGATAGCACGGCTGCCTGCCTCATGACCAATCAATCCATGATATCGAGGTCCTGCAGACACCTCGTTTCAGCGTCGATTCCAGATCGCGCCATCATGCCGCCAGCGACGGCGGATCCGGCTGTCGTATCTATAGTACGCCTAGGAACACGCCCGGCAGTTCACACCCTTCCGATCTTCTGCTCCAGCACCGAGCGAGGCAGATGCTGGACCGGTACAAAAAGAAATAAACTGCCACTTAAGAACTACCGAGCTAGGAGCAGCAAGCTCAAAGCTCAGTAGGCTTGAAGCCAAGCCGTCAGCCCGCTCCAGGCTCAAAGCATGCCGCTAGCTGCTCCCGGCTTGGTCGTTCGTAAGTTGCAGTTAACTAAGACGGTCGGGTACACGGCGCTCAACACGAAGGTGATGATTAGCCAGCACTCCCATCGCGACTGCGAGCGGAGCGATGTAGGCCCCCATCGAAAAGCCGGTGATGATCGCGAATATTCCCAGCGCGATTGCCGCGAATGCTTCCGAGAGCGGGCGGCGTGAGGTGAAGTAGAGCGCCAATCCTGCTGCGGCGAATGCAAGCTGCGCCAGTGCCGCCGCAATGACGAAACCGCTTGGATCTTTTGCGGAACTAATAAGCGTCAGCACGGCAACGGTCGCGCATGGCGCGCACAGAAACATTGCGAATCGTTCTGCGGCCGCACTACGGCGCATTGGGACCGACTTTTTCATCAGCAGCCATGCCCGGCCGACGGAAAAAGCACCGAGACCGATTGCTACTGCGCCGAGGGGAATGGTGAGACCCAGGAATGCCGCTGCGATATCGGGCATCAGAGCTCCTATCGAAGAACTTTCCAGGTCGTGCCGGCGGGTCCGTCCTTGATTTCAATTCCTTTCTCTTCGAGCTCCTTCCGGATCGCGTCAGCTTTGGCGAAGTCGCGATCAGCACGCGCCTGCTTCCGGTCCGCGAGCTTTCCCTCGACGAACCGAGCAATCTCAGGATCTTCGCCGCGGTCCGGCACAACGTCCAGAACACCGTTGATCACATTGAACGCCTGCCGAGCACGCGAGAGAGCGGATGCGTCTGAACCGCGGCGGTCGAGTTCGGCGTTTGCCGCGCGGATGAAGCGGAAGAACGCGCCCATTGCTTCGGGGGCATTGAGGTCATCGAAGAATGCGGCGCGCGCCTCCTGTTCCGCCTTTTCTGCAGCGACTGCAAGCTCGGGAGTTCCACCATTTGCAGCAGCAAGCCGTTCGGCAAATTCCCCGACGCGGCGCACGCCTTCGACGGATGCCTCGATGGCGTCCGCCGACATGTTGAGCTGCTTGCGATAGTGTGTCGAGAAAACAAAATGACGAAACGCGGCCGCGGGAATTCCCTGCTCACGCAGGTCTTCAACGTTTGCAACATTCCCGACGCGCTTGGCCATCTTCGTGCCGTCGGTAAGAAGAAATTCACCATGGCACCAGACGCGTGAAAACTCTTTTCCAGTCGCGCCTTCGGACTGCGCAATTTCGTCCTCGTGGTGCGGAAAGACGAGATCAACTCCACCGCAGTGGAGATCGAGAGTTTCGCCGAGATACTTCATAGCCATCGCCGAGCACTCGAGGTGCCACCCGGGGCGTCCGCGACCCCAGGGCGAATCCCATGCAGCACCCGACTTTTCGTCCTCGTCCTTCGCAGCTTTCCAGAGAGCGAAGTCCTGCGCGTTTTCCTTCGTGTATTCGTCCTGTGCCACACGGGCGCCTGACTGAATTTCTCTGGTGTCCAGCCGGGACAGCTTTCCGTAGCCGTCGAACTTTCCGATGGCGAAGTACACCGATCCGTCGTCGGCTCTGTACGCGAGGCCTTTCGTTTCCAGTGACTGCACCAGCGCGATCATCTCCGCTATGTGAGTCGTGGCCTTCGGATATTCCTCGGCGTCTTCGATGCGCAGGAACTTGCGGTCGCGATGGAAAATCTCGACAACAGGCTCGGTGACTTCGGAAATCGTCTTGCCCTGTTCCGAGGCACGCTTGATGATCTTATCGTCAACGTCGGTGAGGTTCATCACCTGATTGACATTCCAGCCGTTGAGGCGAAGCGCTCTTCTGAGAAGGTCTTCGAAGAGGAACGTCCTGAAGTTGCCAACATGCGCCGGATTGTAGACCGTTGGGCCGCAGGTATACATCCGCACAGTTTTTCCGTCGCTCGGAGCGAAGGATTCAGTCTGGCGAGTGAGGGTGTTGTAGAGGCGAAACTCGGGCATGTGTGAAAGATAAGACCTGCGGGACAACAAGGCACTGCGGGTTACACGTAGGACACGTAGAAGACACGTAGGTCACGTAGAAAAAGCAGAAATGGGGGAACTGCATGCGGACTCTGAGAGTCGTTGCAGTTCCC
>JANLYJ010000408.1:0-2816 GCA_031365555.1 Gemmatimonadaceae bacterium
AGCCGTCGCCGCCGATGGAGCTCTGGCCCGCGTCAGATCACCATGTCGAGCGCGATTCTGCTTGGCTTGCCACGTATCCGCCTCTGGGCGCGCATACGTCGATTGCCGGTGGCACACACGAGGCGCCCATCCGGGGAAAAGCGATTGGCGCAACGGCGATGCAGATCTTCACGAAAATGGCGAACCGATGGGCGGAGCGCGTCTGTGAAGACGAAGAGTGCACCGCGTTCATTTCGCAGCTCGGCGAAACTGCAATAAGAGAGACGTGCGCACACGACAGCTATCTCATCAACCTTGCATCGCCTGATCCAGTACTTCGTCAGCGATCAATTGAGTCGTTCACCGACGAGCTGCGCCGGTGTAATGCGCTTCGCCTGAACTACCTCGTCTCGCATCCAGGCAACTACATGGACAACAGAGAGGATGGAATTGCGAGGAACGCAGATGCGATCGCTGTTGCCTTGGACGAGGTGCCGGGCAACACCATTCTGCTGATGGAGACCACTGCAGGCTCGGGTACAGTGCTCGGCTCGCAGTTCGAAGAAATGGCCCACTTGCTCGACCGGCTTCCGGCTCATCTCCATGACCGAGTGGGTGTTTGCGTGGATACCGCCCACATCTTCGCTGCAGGCTACGACCTGGCCAATGATTACGAGGGTGTGTGGAACAGGTTCAGTGACGTCGTGGGTCTGCACCGGCTGAGGATGATGCACCTGAATGACTCCAAGGCGCCGCTTGGGTCGCGCAGAGACCGCCACGAGCTGATCGGCGAAGGAATGATCGGCGAGGCGGCTTTCCGCAAAATCATGAACGATCAGAGATTTCGGAACATTGCGAAGGTGATCGAGACGCCCAAGCTCGATAATGCTGAGGTAACTGACCGCAGGATGCTCAACCGTCTCCGCAGTTACATCGATTAACGGAAGGGGTTGCCCAAAAGTGCCTGTTGTGGGTATTAAGTCATAGTGAATCAAAGGCCTGTTCTCTCCTTGAAGCGTCTCAGGAACACCATCCGACTGTTGGTGGCATTTGTCGCGCTTGGAGCGCAGGCAGGCGTCATCGGGTCTGGTGTGCTCGACGCGCGAAATGGCGCGAACGCGGCCTCACACTTTGAAAGCAGCGGCACCAATCTTCACTTCGCACATAACGAAGCCGACTGCTTCATGTGCCGCGCGCAGCATCTCGGCGATGCGGCGCCAATATCTGCGTCCGCAACAACAGCAGTGGGCTCGGTTACAGGCGGGCTTGTCTACACGGTGCGAGAATTTTTCTCATCGGCACGTGTAGACCTTAAACAATCTCGCGCCCCTCCCGCGATCGTTTGATCTTCCGTGCCGGAAAGCCCGGCGCGCGCACTGTTGCGGAAAACCGCAAACCCTAAAATCAAATACAAATGAAATACCGCTTTTTAATTGCGGCCTTGTTCGGAATTTCCACATCCCTTTCCGCCCAGGCCTCGGCTTCAAAATCTGACTCCGCCACGCGAGCGGACAGCGTAACACGTGCAGATTCTATCGCATTAGTTCAGCAGCTCGAAAAAGAGCTCGGTGGTGCAGCAGACAGTACCGGCGCTGCGTCAGATCAGTCAGCGGCCTCTGCGCCGAGGGCAACTGGCGGATACATGAACATCGGCTTTGTGTCGCTCACCGATGCTGGTTGGTCATCAGCGAAAGATGTGGAAGCACTGCAACCCGGTGACCACGATCCGAAGGTGAACGGCTTCACGATTCCCAATGCGGAAATCTCCCTGGACGGAGCTGTCGATCCATACTTCAAGGGATTCAGCAATATCGTTTTCAAGATCGATCCAAATGGTGAAACGGGAGTCGAGCTGGAAGAAGCGTATGCACTCACTACTTCTCTTCCCGCAAATCTACAGATCAAGTTCGGGCAGTTCTTCGCCGAATTCGGCAGACAGAACCCACAGCATCCACATTCGTGGGGATTTGTAGATCAAGCGCTGGTTCTCGCACGGATGTTTGGACCAGACGGACTTCGTAGTCAGGGACTGCGCGCTTCATGGCTGCTTCCAACTCCATTCTACTCGGAAGCATTGATTGGGGTGTTCAACAGCAAGGGGGGAACGACCTCGAGCTTCCGGTCGCCTGAATCTGCGGAAATTCATGGCGGAACTCCGGTTGATCGCACTCCAGCCGGTTTCAGGGACATGCTGATTGTTCCGCGGCTTGCAACGTCTTTTGATCTGACCGAAACGCAAACGGTTTTGCTCGGCGCGTCTGCCGCGTTTGGACCGAACAATTCCGGACCCTCCGCTCAAACACAGGTGTATGGAATAGACGGGTACTGGAAGTGGAAACCTGCGGCCGCTGAAGCGGGATTCCCATTCCTTTCGGTGCAGGGCGAAGGGTTGTGGCGGAGTTACGATGCCGCGCAGCGCATTGCCGAAGGAACGGGGGCAAAGCTTCCTGCCGAAGTACTGAAAGACAGAGGAGCGTATGCACAGCTCCTGTATGGAATCAAACCGCGGATTGTGGCGGGCCTCAGAAGCGATTGGTCCACAGGGGATCCGGCCGCTTTTGAATCAGACGTTCGAGTAGATCGCTTTCGTGTTTCGCCGAACCTGACCTGGTATCCGACCGAGTTCTCAAAATTCAGAATGCAGTACAACTACGACGATAGAAAGGGATTGGGCACCGATCACTCCCTCTGGTTCCAGTTCGAATTCCTGATTGGCGCACATGCCGCACACAAATTCTAGGACACGAGAAACTCAAATGAGACTATTCAACTTTATTAAACTCTCGACGCTCGCGCTGGCAGGTTCGGTCGCAGTTGCGTCGTCTGTAAATGCGCAG
>JANLYJ010000435.1:0-2785 GCA_031365555.1 Gemmatimonadaceae bacterium
GACCACGGTTCTTCGGCCTGACTTCGAAGAAGGGGGCAGGCGATGGCTGACGCCGATCTGGACGCCGTTCGACGGGCGTTTGCCGATCTGACCGGCCTATTCGAGGACGCGGCGCTCATCGCGTCGGAGGGGCAAGGCGTCAAGACCCTCGATGGCGGACGCCGTCAATTCAGGTTCATCCCGAAAACCATAGATCGAATCCGGATGCGCATCGACGTCCTGGAAGGACGCCTCAGATGAAACGGCTGAACTGTGGCATCTACACGCGCAAATCCTCCGACGAAGGGCTCGAGAAGGAGTTCAACTCGCTCGACGCCCAGCGGGAGGCCTGCGCTGCCTACGTCATTAGCCAGAAGCATGCTGGCTGGATGGCACTTCCAGATCTCTACGACGACGGCGGACTGTCAGGCGGCACGATGGAGCGTCCTGCGCTTCAGCGGCTGCTCGGCGACATCACGTCCGGCAAAGTGCAGATTGTTGTTGTCTACAAGGTCGACCGGTTGACGCGGTCGCTTGCTGATTTCGCGAAGATCGTCGATGTGCTGGACTCTCACGGCGCCTCGTTCGTTTCTGTGACGCAGTCGTTCAACACCACTACATCGATGGGTCGTCTCACGCTCAATATGCTGCTCTCTTTCGCCCAGTTCGAGCGTGAGATCGCGGGTGAACGCATCCGCGATAAGATCGCGGCGTCAAAGGCCAAGGGCATGTGGATGGGTGGCAACGTCCCGCTCGGATATGACGTCAAGGAGCGCAAGCTCATAGTCAATGACGCCGAAGCCGAGACGGTGCGCTTGATTTTTCGGCGCTACGCCGAGCTCGGATCGGTCCGGACCCTCGCGGAGGAACTTTCCGGGCTTGGTATCGTGAGTAAGCGCCGGCAAGGCGCTGGAGGCGTCCTTGCGGGTGGCAACCGTTTTTCGCGCGGCGCGCTCTATACCTTGCTGCAAAATCCAAACTACCGGGGCGAGATTGGACATCATGGAAAGGTCTACCCCGGTCAGCACGAAGCGATCGTTGAGGCCGAGCACTGGAAGCTCGTCCAAGAGAAGCTAGCTGGCAATCGACAGGCCCGAGCGCTTGGCGCGACTGCTGAAGAGCCGAGCCTGCTTGCCGGGCTGATCGTGGACGGCGAAGGACACCGCATGACGCCGACGCATGCGGTGAAGAAGGGCCGACGTTACAGGTACTATGTGTCGACGGCCCTCATAACCGGTGCGAGAACTCATCATGACAAGGGCTTGCGCGTGCCGGCAGGCGACGTAGAAGCGCTGGTTCTCGATCGCTTGCATGCATTCTTTGCTTCGGAGCAAGACGTCGGAGAGACGTTGTCAATTTTCGGCCTCGACGCAGCGACGCTTCGCTCATCACTTAAGAAGGCCGCGGAACTCACTCCCGGCTGGGCGGCCTTGCCGTCGATCAAGATTCGCGAACTCGTTCGGTCGATTGTCGAGCGCGTGTGCCTCCGGGTTGATCAAGTAGTTGTCAGTCTCAACAGAATAGAGATCGCTTGAATCCTAATGGGTGAATCATCTCGAGAGCTGTCGGTAGAACATCTCGACACAACTGAACTCGTCGCCGAATCCAGACTGCGCCGCGCGGGCAAGGGCATTCGACTGATTGTTGGAGGCGGCCGTGCTGCCAAGCCTGATCGCCAGATGATTGCTCTGCTCAGAAATGCGTATGCGACCCGCGATGCCTTGATGTCGGGACGCGACGCAACCATCGACGCACTCGCGCAGCGGCTTGGCGTCAAGCGGGACTATCTGTCAGCGCACATGCGCCTCACATATCTGGCTCCTGGCATCGTCAGAGACCTCTTTGAAGGGCGCCAGCCTGAGGTCTCACAGCGGCACGCCTCGTCTCACTCTGCAAAGAACTGCCGTGCGACTGGCAGCTCCAGCAGGCAGCCCTCGGAATTGAGACCTGATAGCGCCTGCCAAGTCCCAAAAAACGATGCGAGTCTGACCGGCCGAAAACGGCCCTCAGAGATAATACGGGCAAAGAGCCGACGAACGTCCTGCAGAGACGGGTGTGGCCTACGGGATTGGAAAACTGACGTCGACAAGGCGCGGAAAAGACACTATATTTTCGCCTACGGAAATGGCATAATATGCAGCGATATCAATGATTTAGACGGTGGCTGGGGGACTATGATTCGAACCTAGACAGGCAGAGTCAGAGAATTATCAGGGTACACATCATAGCTTCTCATGCTGACCGTTATCTCATTGATTTGTCATGTTTTTGCTGCAATTCTTTGGTCATCTCAAATCATAGATTCACCCTCCAACGCGGCACATTCTGGAGACTATGCGGAGACTAAACGACATCGCTGTGAGGAACGCTGAGCCCCGCTCAATGCAGTACACGTTGTGGGATGGCGTGACGGGATTTGGTCTTCGCGTTTCCCCTGGCGGCACCAAGACCTGGACCATCGTTTATGGTCGCGATCGGCGCCGCGTTACCATTGGCCGCTATCCTCTCGTCGATCTCAAAACCGCACGCGATGAAGCGAAAAAATTACTTGCCGGTGTCGCACTCGGACGCGAGCGGCCAGCCAGCACTACGTTGCTGAAACTCATTGATCTCTTCTTTACCGTGCGATGTACGCCACAGAACAACAAACCTTCGACAATCTCGGAATACGGCAAGGTTTTCAAACGTCACCTCACGCCGTTTCTGAAACTCGACATCTCGGAAATTTCGCATCACAGGATCAACGCGCTTCTCGACGCGTTGGCCTCCACCCCGATGGAAGCCAACCATGCGTTCGTAGCGTTCC
>JANLYJ010000457.1:0-11014 GCA_031365555.1 Gemmatimonadaceae bacterium
GAACGTGGAAAGACCTCACCGACAACGTGAACTTCATGGCTTCGAACCTTACAGGCCAGGTGCGAAACATCGCGGACGTTACGACAGCAGTCGCGCGAGGTGACCTGAGCAGAAAGATCACCGCAGACGCTCGCGGCGAAATTCTCGAGCTCAAGAACACGATCAATACAATGGTCGATCAGCTTTCCTCGTTCGCTTCCGAAGTAACCCGAGTTGCAAAGGAAGTAGGAACCGAAGGAAAGCTCGGTGGACAGGCAGCAGTGCCTGGTGTGGCCGGAACATGGAAGGATCTCACCGACAACGTAAATGCGATGGCGAACAGCCTCACGCTGCAGGTGCGAGCAATCGCAGATGTAGCGACGGCAGTTACGCGCGGTGACCTCAGTCAGCAGATCACCGTCGAAGCACAGGGCGAGCTCGACGAGCTGAAGGGTAACCTCAATCAAATGATCGGTAATCTGAAACAGACTACCGAGACGAATACACAGCAGGACTGGCTGAAGACGAACCTCGCCAAGTTCTCGCGCATGATGCAGGGACAGAAAGATCTCGAGTCGGTCTCACGTCTCATCATGTCAGAACTCACGCCGCTTGTGTCCGCACATCACGGCGCCTTCTACATCATGGAGGATGAAGGTGAAGGAGAGGGCAGTGGTCAGGTTCTCAAGCTCATTGCGAGCTACGCATACAAGGAAAGAAAGAACGTAGCCAACCGGTTCCACATCGGCGAAGGACTGATTGGACAGGCGGCTCTGGAGAAGAAACCAATTCTTCTCACCAACGTTCCCGACGACTACATCGTCATTTCATCAGGGCTCGGCGAAGCGCCACCGCGCAACATTCTAGTCCTGCCAGTTCTGTTCGAGGGCGAAGTAAAGGCGGTAGTGGAGCTTGCTTCATTCCTTCCGTTCAGCCAGATCCACCAGGTATTCCTGGACCAGCTCGCGGAAAGTGTTGGCGTCGTGATCAACATGATCAGCGCGAACATGCGCACAGCGGAGCTGCTCGAACAGTCGCAGCGCCTTACGCAGGAGCTGCAGAATCAGTCGCTCGAGCTCAAGCAGCAGCAGGAAGAGCTCAAGAAATCCAACTCGGAGCTGGAAGCGCAGGCGAAGTCGCTGCGAAGCTCAGAAGAGCTGCTGCGCGATCAGCAGGTCGAGCTGCAGCAGGTCAACGAGGAGCTGGAAGAAAAAGCCTCGCTGCTTGCCGAGCAGAACCGGAAGGTCGAGCAGAAAAACAGCGAAGTCGAATCGGCACGCGTCGCTCTCGAGGAGAAAGCGGAGCAGCTTGCACTGAGCTCGAAGTACAAGTCGGAGTTCCTGGCCAACATGTCACACGAGCTGAGAACTCCGTTGAACAGCCTGCTCATTCTTGCGCGTCTGCTGTCGGACAACAAGGACGGGAACCTGTCGGCGAAGCAGGTCGAGTTCGCGCAGACGATTCTTTCCTCGGGTACCGATCTGCTATCGCTCATCAACGACGTGCTCGACCTGTCCAAGGTCGAAGCCGGCAAGATGGACGTCAATCCGACCCAGGTTCCGCTTACGGAGATTTCGGAATTTGTGGACCGGAGTTTCAGGCCCGTTGCAGACCAGAAGGGGCTTCAGTTCAACATCGAAGTCCAGCCGGATGTACCCGCGAAGATTTATACCGATGCACAGCGGGTTCAGCAGGTGCTCAAGAATCTTCTCGCCAACTCATTCAAGTTCACGGAGAAGGGAAGCGTCAGCCTCATCGTGAGGATGGCCGAGAAGAACCGGAAGTTCTTCTCGAAGACGCTAAACGATTCGAAGGGTGGAGTGATCGCGCTTGGAGTGACCGACACCGGAATTGGGATTCCGAAGGACAAGCAGCGGCTGATTTTCGAGGCGTTCCAGCAGGCGGACGGTTCGACCAGCAGGAAGTACGGTGGAACCGGGCTCGGTCTCTCAATCAGCCGGGAAATTGCGCGACTGCTTGGCGGAGAAATTCGGGTCGAGAGTACTCCGGGATCCGGCAGCACATTCACTCTGTTTCTGCCGACAGAATTTGACGGCGATCTGCATGGAGGAAGTGAGGAGGCTGCGGAAACCAGCTGGGGGCGCAGAAATGCGCGCGGCACAGAGCCGACAATGGGTTTCCGCGCCCGTGTACAATCAGGCACCGTGCCTCAAGCGCCTGCCATTGCGTACGAAAACGACCGCCGGACTTCAAACCCGCACGTTGAAGACGACAGGGACACCATCGAGACAGGCGATCGAACCGTGCTGATCATCGAAAATGAAATCAGCTTCGCGAAGATCCTGCTCGACATGGCACGTGAAAAGGAATTCAAGGGAATTGTGGAGCTGGATGGTGAGCGCGGGCTTGTTGCGGCGCGTGAATATCGTCCTGACGCGATTACTCTCGATATCGATATGCCCGGCCTGGATGGATGGAAGGTCATGGAGCGCCTGAAGCACAACAGCGCTACCCGGCACATTCCAGTGCACATAATCTCTGGAGTCGAGAAGCGTCAGCAGGGCTTGAAGGCGGGCGCTATCGCATATCTCGAAAAGCCGGTGACGAAGGACGCACTCGAGACGGCGTTCGGTAAGATTTCCACTTTCATCGACGCAGCGCCGAAGAGCCTGCTTGTAGTCGAAGACGACGAGAACCAGCGGAAGAGCATTATTGCTTTGATCGGTGAAGAAGATGTCACCATCACTGCGGTATCGACTGCGGAAGAAGCGCTCGAGAAGCTGAACGAGCGGCGGTTCGATTGCATGGTGCTTGACCTGGGTCTGGCAGAAATGAGCGGCTTTGATCTGCTGGCCAAGATCAAGACGATTCCGAACGCCCAGGATATCCCAGTCATCATCTACACGGGTAAGGAGCTCAGTGAGGAAGAAGATACCCGGCTCCGGATGTATGCTGATACGATCATCGTAAAGGACGTGAAGTCGCCAGAGCGCCTGCTCGATGAGACTGCACTCTTCCTCCACCGCGTCGAGGCGCGCCTGCCCGAAGACAAACGGAAGATGCTCGCGCAGCTGCACGATTCTGACACCGTAGTTGCCGGGAAGAAGGTGATGGTCGTCGATGATGACGTCCGTAACATCTTCTCGCTCACCAGCGTACTGGAAGATCACGGCATGGTCGTTCGCTTTGCGGAGAACGGAAAAGCTGCGCTTAAATCACTCGAAGGAGATCCGGACGTCGATGCCATCCTGATGGATGTCATGATGCCGGAGATGGACGGATACGAAACGACGCGCGCGATCCGCGAAATCGAGAAGTTCAAAGGATTGCCGATCATTGCGCTTACTGCGAAGGCGATGAAGGGAGACCGGGAGAAGTGCATCGCGGCCGGAGCGTCGGACTACATCACCAAGCCCGTTGACACGGAGCAGCTACTCTCGCTGTTGAGGGTATGGCTCTACCGCTAATTGCCGAAAGACTTAGAGCTGAACCTCCCGAGGAGCAGAACTACGACCCCGATCTGGAGAAGATCGAGGTCGAGCTTCTGCTGGAAGGGGTTTTCCGTAAGTACGGATTCGATTTCCGCGCATATGCGTATTCCTCCCTGCGAAGGCGTCTGTGGAAACGCATAGTAGAGTCCGGCCTCCGCACCGTCACTTCGCTTCAGGAGCAGGTGCTTCACGATCCATCGATGATGGAGCAGCTGCTGCTCGATCTCTCGATCAACGTCACGGCGATGTACCGCGATCCGCACTTCTACGTCGCCTTCCGGGAGAAAGTCATCCCTATGCTGCGGACATATCCCTTCATCCGTATCTGGCACGCCGGATGTTCAACGGGAGAGGAAGTGTATTCGATGGCAATCCTTCTGCACGAAGAAGGGCTGTACGACCGCGCACGGATTTACGCCACGGACATCAACGAGGTGGTACTCCAGCGCGCGAAGGCAGGAATTTTCCCGCTCGACCGGATGAAAGAGTACACCGACAACTACATAAAAGCTGGCGGAAAGAAGGCCTTCTCCGAGTACTACACAGCCAAGTACGACAACGCGATCTTCAAACCCGAGCTGACGAAAAACGTAGTGTTTTCGCAGCACAATCTCGTAACGGACAGATCGTTCAGCGAATTCAACGTAATTCTCTGCCGCAACGTTCTCATCTATTTCGACAAGAAGCTTCAAAGCCGCGTTCAGTCGCTCTTTTACGAAAGCCTGGCAATGTTCGGCGTCCTGGTGCTTGGCAGCAAGGAGTCACTCAAGTTCTCCGAGTACGAGCCGTGCTACGAACAGATACAACCTCCTGAAAAGATTTACAGGAAGATTCGATGAACGGGATAGTTGTGATAGGAACTTCGTGGGGCGGGCTTTCCGCGCTCAGTCAGGTCATCCCGGAATTGACGCGTGATTTTCCCCTTCCCATTGGCATTGTTCAACATCGTTCCAAGGACTCCGAGCTGTTGGTTGGACTGCTGCAGGACCTGACACCGCTCTGCATTCGTGACGCTGAGGACAAGGAGCCACTCTGCCCGGGAACTATCTACATCGCGCCACCTGACTATCACATGCTCGTCGAGGAAGACCACATTTCGCTCACAGTAGACTCGCCAGTCCGGTTCAGCCGCCCTTCTATAGATGTACTGTTCAGGAGTGCGTCCGACACCTTTGGGGCATCGACAATTGGAATCGTACTTACGGGTGCGAATGAAGACGGGGCGGCTGGGCTTGCACAGATCGTCGCTCGTGGAGGAAGGGCCATCGTCCAGGATCCAACCGATGCAGAATCTCCCATAATGCCACAGTCGGCAATCCGAGCGGTTCCAGGCGCCCGCGTGCTACCTTTGAAGAAAATCAGTGCGGAGCTCATGAGACTCGCGACCGTTGTTGACAAGCCTCGCGCAAGGAAAGCCGGATGACCGACAGCCGCGTTAGCATCCTTCTCGTAGATGACAGGCCCGAGAATCTGCTCGCACTCGAGGCGATTCTCGAACCGCTCAATCAGAAGCTCATTCGCGCCGAAAGTGGCGCCGAAGCGCTGCGCGCACTTCTGCGCGATGATTTTGCAGTCATCCTGCTCGACGTGCAAATGCCCGGAATGAACGGGTTCGAAGTGGCGCAGATCATAAAGTCGCGTGAACGCTCACGCTACATACCAATCGTATTCCTGAGTGCAATCAGCAAAGAGGACGAGTACGTCTTCAAGGGATATGAGATGGGCGCTGTCGACTATGTGTTCAAGCCGTTCAATCCCGACGTGCTGCGATCCAAGGTCGCTGTATTTGTAGACCTTTATCTCAAGCAAAAGGAAATCGAGAGCCAAGGCGAAGAGCTGCGTCGCGGGCAGCGCCGGGAGCTCGAGCTCCAGCATCGTACCACGCTGCTCGAGAGCGAAGCAAAATCTGCACAGCAACTTGCCGAGCTGAACGTCGAGCTCAAGCTGCAGGCGCAGGAGCTTGAAGAAGCGATTGGATCGCGCAACAGATTCTATGCGTCCATGAGTCACGAGCTTCGCACTCCGATCAATGCAGTGATCGGTTACAGCACTCTCATGCTCGACGGAATTTACGGACCATTGAATGACAAGCAGCGTGAAGGTCTCAGCCGCACACTAAAAGCCGCAAGGCACCTGCTCGAGCTGGTGAACGATGTGCTTGATCTTTCCAAGATCGAGGCTGGCAAGATCGAGCTGTCGCTGCAGCCTGTTGCGATACCCGCCCTGATCGACGACCTGCTCGTCACGGTGCGCCCACTCGCAGATGAGCATGGGACATCGCTTCATTGCGAGATGGTGGATGAAAATCAGACCATCACGACCGATCCGCGCCGGGTGCGTCAGATTCTCTTGAACCTTTTGTCAAACGCGATCAAGTTCGGCAATGAGCAGCCGATCAAGGTGCGCACCCGCTCAACTGGCGCAGATGGCGGCGTCGCAATCGAAGTCATCGATAAGGGCCACGGAATCGCTGAAAAGGACATTGGTCGGATTTTCGAGGAATTCGTCCAGATCGACCCGGCCAGACAGCCGGGCACTGGGCTGGGGCTGCCCATATCGCGGCGTCTTGCTCAGCTTCTCGATGGCAAGCTCGAGGTAGAGTCTAGCGAGGGGACTGGCAGCACTTTCCGGCTCATCCTTCCGAGTACGGTAAGCGACACTGCCGGTGTCCAGCGTGAGCTACAGGTCGTGTCCGCCGCCTGATACATCAGTTCAGGCCCTCTTTCCTACGGCTGAGCATCATTCTGAGTTAGCTGCCTAAACAGGCGTTTAATCACGTAAAAACCGCCTTTTGACATACCCCTTAAATGGCATACGACCTGCCTTTGATGGGTGTACCGCAAAGCTTCAGTTACTGCGGATCCCCAGGAGGAAGTTATGAGACTCAAATATCTGATTGCCGTTCCCGCGATTTTTCTCGCAGCGGCTTGCAAAGGCAACGACGCGAAGGTTGACGACGCACTCAACAGCGATCTGTCGCTCGCAGCACAGTCACAGGCTGCGCCGCTGGATAGCATTTCCGGAGTAGAGCGCGGATACACGAATGGCGCTGCGCCGGCTCCAGTTGTCCGTACCCAGACTCGTACAACGAGTGCTCCGGTCCGTCGCACAACGTCCACTCGCAGATCAACTGCTTCCAGCAGATCGGGATCCAGCTCTGGCTCGAGCGCCGGCACGTACTATCCGCCAGCACCCGCAACTAGAGTTGAAAAGAATACAAAGCGTGACGCGGCGATCGGTGGTGTAGCCGGCGCAGTCATCGGCGCGGCAACGAGCAGAAACAAGGTGAAGGGCGCAGTAATTGGTGGCGCCGCGGGTGCAATCCTTGGTGCTGTAATCGGAAACAACGTCGACAAGAAGACTGTACAAAAATAAGGATTCAGGCCTTTACAATCGTCTTGAGTGCCCCGAGGCTTCCGCCTCGGGGCACTGTCGTTTAGGATGTAGCATCTCATTTATCCAAGGCGAATTGGACTCCAGCACTACCTTGCGCGTTCTCTGTGTGGCACGACACAGGTTCCTGAGCGAACACGTGGCGAGATTCTTCACCGAGCTCGGACTGGAAACTTCCTGTGCGGTTGGCCTGGACGACGCAGTGCACCTCGCCCGGGATTTCAAGCCGCAGGTAGTGGTGTGCGACTACGATCTCCTGGCAACTCTCTCCCTCGAGGCCTGGGAGTGCGACGAGCTGCTTTCGCGTACACCGGTTATTGCGGTGAGCCTTACGCGCCGTCCCACCGAAGTCCACCTGCTGGATGTAAACGGGATTGCAGGGTTTCTTTACCTCCCGACGCTTGAACCCGCTGTAGCCTACCGAATCCTCAACGCCGCCGCAGCCCGAAACGCGATTCGCCTTGGTTCCCCGTCGCTATCGGTTTCCGTCTTTCAGGAAAGCCCCAAGGAAAGCCGGATTTCCTAGTTTCGCGTTAAATTTGTCGGATGAGTACTGAGCCCGTCACAGGCGTATTCAACGACGGCTATATCGCCGAACAGTATGAGTTGTACCGCAGCGATCGGAACGCGGTCGATTCATCCTGGAGGCAATTCTTTCAGTTCGCAGAAGGAATCGCCGGCACAACACCTTCTTCTACAAACGTTGGTGTATCACCGGCGCAGCTCCGCACGGTTGCAGCAGCTGCCAGTCTTTTAGAGGCGATCCGGGCATACGGTCACCTCGCTACACCTATCGACCCGCTCGGCACACCGCGAACTGGATCGCCGGAGCTGAGCGCGGAATACCACGCCCTCAGCGAGTCAGACCTTACATCGATCCCAGGCAGCGTGCTCGGTCTTCCCGATGCGACGGCAGCCGAAGGAATCGCGCGACTCCGTTCGCTCTACTCGTCTACCATCGGAATCGAATCCGAACATCTCGGCACCGCGGCCGAGCGGATGTGGCTGCGCGAATACGTGGAGAGCGGCCTGCTTCAGCAGCCGCTTCCTGCCGAAAAACGAATGGCGGTACTTCGTCGCCTTACCCAAGTGGATGGTCTCGAACGTTTTCTCGAGCGTGTTTACAAGGGATACAAGCGGTTCTCCATAGAAGGGACTGATGCACTAGTTCCGGTTCTCGACGAAGTGATCGAGACGTCGGCTGGCGCGGGCGCGCGGGAAGTTGCGATTGCAATGGCACATCGCGGCCGCATCAACGTTCTCGCGCACATTCTCGACAAGCCGTATGCAACGATCTTCGACGAGTTCGAGGGCAAGCATGCATCAGCGAGTGCGGAAAGCGAAAGCGGCGATGTGAAGTACCATCTTGGGGCGCACAGCAATCGTAGCCTCGGTGATGGGAAGAGCATCTCCGTTTCGCTGATGCCGAACCCCAGCCACCTCGAGTTCGTGAATCCGGTGCTGGAAGGATTTGCGCGCGCACGACAGCGAACTGAAGAAGCGACCCAGGACGTTGCGGCAGTCGTACCAGTACTGGTTCACGGCGATGCTGCATTCCCCGGCGAGGGAATTGTTGCGGAGACATTCAATCTTTCGCGGCTACGCGGCTTCAAGACGGGCGGGACGATCCATATCATCGTGAATAACCAGGTTGGATTCACGACTGATCCGATCGATGCGCGCTCGACTCGCTACTCGAGCGACCTGGCGAAAGGATTTGAAGTACCAATCGTGCACGTGAATGCTGACGATGCCGATTCATGTGTGCGTGCCGCGGAAATGGCTGTCGCCTACCGCAATAAGTTCGGCAAGGATTTTCTAATCGACCTGGTTGGATACAGGCGCATGGGACACAACGAAACCGACGCGCCTGACTTCACACAGCCGGTCTTGTACGCCCGAATCGATGCGCACGAGCGGCCTCCAAAAGTTTATGCAGCCCGACTTGTCGCTGAGGGAGTGACGACTGCGGAAGCAGCGTCGGCGCTCGAACAGGAAATCATGACTGGTTTTGATCGCGAGCGCGACGAAACGAGAAACCGTGCTCCTGAGTCAGACCACACCGATGCCCTGCCTGCGCCGACGGAAAAAGTAGATGCAGCGATGCCGGTTGCGAAAACCGAGCAGCTGGTGGCGTGGAATGAGCGTCTGCTCGCATGGCCACCCGAATTCAAGGTCAATACTCGCATCGCGCGAATCCTGGTTCGCCGCCGGGATGCAATGGGCGAAAAGGGTGGTATCGACTGGGGACATGCAGAAGCGCTGGCTTTTGCATCCATGCTTCAGCACGGAGTGTCCATTCGTCTCACAGGTCAGGATGTCGAACGCGGAACCTTTTCACACCGCCAGGCAGTCCTGCACGATTCTGAGAATGGGAGCACTTTCACTGCGCTTCAACATCTTCCGGACGTCCGCGGGCACTTCGAGATATTCAACAGCCCGCTTTCTGAATCCGCAGTCCTTGGATTCGAATTCGGCTACAGTGCTGCAGCCGCCGATTCGCTCGTACTCTGGGAAGCACAGTATGGCGACTTCGTAAACGTCGCCCAGCCGATCACCGATCAGTTCATCGCTAACTCAAAAGTGAAGTGGCGTCAGGATTGTTCGCTCGTAATGCTGCTGCCGCATGGCTACGAAGGTGGAGGTCCGGAACATTCTTCTGCGCGCCTCGAGAGATTCCTGCAGCTGTGTGCACAGAACAACATGTGTGTCGCATATCCATCTACTCCGGCGCAATACTTTCACATTCTCCGCAGGCAGGCAAGCAGACGCGACCGAAAGCCGCTGGTGCTGATGCAGCCTAAAAGTCTTCTGCGAATGCCGGCTGCGGCTTCAACACTCAGTGATCTCGCTAACGGATCGTTCTCCCCCGTGATCGACGACCCGATCGCATCCGGTGAGCGCGAGAAGGTACGTCGCCTCGTTTTCTGCACTGGCAAGATGTACTACGACCTGAACGAGAAGCGTCAGCCGCACGTTGCGCTGGTGCGCGTCGAGGAACTCTATCCCTGGCCGCACAAGCTTGTCGCGGAGATCGTCGACCTGTACCCTGACATCGAAGAAGTCGTGTGGGCCCAGGAAGAACCTAAGAACATGGGCGCGTGGAGTTATGTGTCACCCCAGCTTCGCGTGTCTACCGGCAATGCGCTTATTGTGCGATACGTCTGCCGGGGCGAGAGAGCGAGTCCTGCGGAAGGGTATGCAGAAACGCACAAGGTGGAGCAGGAGCGCATTGTTTCAGAAATCGCGGCTCCCATGCAGACGCCGTCCGGCAGCAGGAAGCGCAGCGCGGCCGCGCGGTAAGTCGAACTTCTCTGACAGGATCTAAAATCTTGAAGCGCCTTTCAATTCTCGTTGCAATGGCGCTGAGTCTGGCGTCCACAACTGCGCGCGCGCAGGAGCGTGGTGCAGCTGCGCTGGCACAGCAAGTCGCTGCTGTCGGCAACACGATGCGCGTGCTTCTTATTGCGGCGCATCCGGATGATGAAGACACCCAGCTCATTTCATGGCTGACGCACGGCCAGCATGTCGAAACTGCCTACCTGTCGCTTACACGCGGCGACGGCGGACAGAATCTCATTGGCAACGAGCTCGGCGAAGCGCTTGGTGTGATCCGGACTGCGGAGCTCATGTCGGCTCGCCGGATCGACGGTGCGCACCAGTACTTCACTCGTGCATACGACTTCGGATTTTCGAAAGACACGATCGACACGTTCAAGCACTGGCCGAAGGATTCACTGCTGCGCGATGCCGTGCGCGTTGTGCGTGACTTCGCTCCACATGTAATAGTCGCAATTTTTTCGGGCACGCCCCGGGATGGGCATGGCCAGCACCAGGCCTCGGCAATCATTGCTAAAGAGGTGTGGACTGCGGCAGCCGACACAGTGCGTTTCCCTGTGCGCGAGTATGGACCTGCGTGGACGCCGCTGAAGTTTTACAGGAACGCACGCTTTTCTCCCGGCGAGGCGACGCTCAAGATAAATGTCGGCGAGTACAATCCCGTGCTCGGGAAATCCTATTTCGAGATTGCAGCCGAGAGCCGCTCGCAGCACAAGTCGCAGGGATTTGGAACGCTGCAGCGGAAGGGTGTTATCTGGGATTATCTGCGCCGGGAAGAGAGCAGGGTCCCTGGGCCGGAAGATCCAAAGGCAGAGAAGTCAATGTTCGACGGAATCGATCCGTCGCTCGAC
>JANLYJ010000463.1:0-5473 GCA_031365555.1 Gemmatimonadaceae bacterium
GACTACCACGCAATCATTGGCACATACGAGCCGGAAAGCCTGCGCACCAGAACAAACGAAATGCTGGTGTCACTTCTTGCAGCCGGAGTAGATCCGTCCAAATGCACGCTGTTCGTACAGTCAACCGTGCCCGAACACACCGAGCTTGCATGGATATTTAACACGCTCACGCCCCTAGGCGAGCTCGAGCGCCAGACTCAGTTCAAGGACAAGGCAGCCAAGGGCGAAAACATCCTTGCCGGAATCCTCAACTATCCGGTCCTCCAGGCGGCCGACATCATGTTGTATAAGGCGGACCTGGTTCCTGTGGGAGAGGACCAGGTGCAGCATCTGGAACTAAGCCGGGAAATCTGCCGTAAGTGGAATGCGCGGTTCAGCCCGGACAGAAACGTCGAGGGGGCACCCGGTTTTTTCCCGGAGCCCACCCCGTTGCTCACCCCGACTCGAAGAATCATGGGCCTGGACGGGCAGGCAAAGATGTCGAAATCGCTCGGGAACACGATCGGGTTACTCGAAGAACCCGCAGCGATCTGGGAGAAACTGCGTCCTGCTGTCACTGATCCAAAGCGGGTTCGAAAAACGGACCCGGGGACGCCTGAAGTTTGCAACATCTATCAGCTTCACAAGGCATTCAGTCCGCCCGACACCGTGGAGCATGTAGCGATTCAGTGCAGCACTGCGGGATGGGGCTGCATCGAGTGCAAGAAGGTGCTTTTTGAAAACATGGAAAGTGAGCTTGTGCCGATTCGGAAGCGCGCAGCTGACGTACGCCAGGATACAAAGCTGCTGAAGGAAGCGACTGCAAGGGGAACTGAACGTGCGACAGATGTCGCGCGCACTACCATTCGCGAAGTGAAGGAACTGATGGGGCTCGCCTGATGGAACTGCTTTTATTGACCGCGGTAATCATTCTCTCAATGATCCTGATTGTCTTCGGACTTCCAGGGTTGTGGGTGATGATCGCGTCTGCCGTTTGCTACCGGATTCTCGTCGAGAGTCACCCGATAAGCTGGTTCACCATTGCGGCCATCACGATCCTCGCGATTTGCGCCGAGGTGTTCGAGTTCACGCTTACGGGTAAGTACGCCCGGAAGTATGGTGGATCGAGGCGAGCGGGGTGGGGGGCGATTATCGGCGGTTTCATCGGTATGATGGTTGGAATACCGGTGCCGATCATCGGTTCGGTGATAGGCGCATTTGCGGGATCGTTCGTGGGTGCTTTTATTGCTGAGATATCCGGTGGCAAATCCGGGGCGGCCGGCGCAACCCGGGTGGCCACGGGCGCACTGGTTGGGCGCGTTGTAGCGACTGCGTTGAAGGTAGGAATCGGATGTGCGATTGCCGCCTGGATCCTCGTGGCGGCCTGGCAGTAAAAAGGGGAGATTGAATGGCCGACGAAACAGTTGACGAGACAGAAGAGTCGAACGCCGACCTTGGCGGGAAATACGTTTACTGCATCATCCGAAACGATCGCCAGCGGGATTTCGGCGAGATCGGCATTGGTGGCGCGAAGCGTGTTTACACGATTCACGAACAGGATCTTGCAGCAGTAGTCAGCGATACTCCGCTTGTCATCTATGATCCAACCCGCGAGAACGTTTTGGCTCACGAGTTCGTGAACGAAACAGTGATGCGCGAGTTCACGGTTATCCCGATGTCATTCGGCACTGTCTTCCGGTCCGAGCAGGACGTCTCGGAGCTGCTCCGCTCGACCTACCAGGCATTCGTTGACGTGCTCGACAAGATGCAGGACAAGATCGAATTCGGATTGAAGATTCTGTGGGACCGCGAGAAGGTCGTAAACAGCATCGAGACCGAAAACGATGAAATCCACAGACTGAAAGACGAGATTACACGGAACGCAGCGTCGTCCACGTATTTCGCGCGAATGCAGCTCGGAAGACTCATCGAGGCCGCGATGGAAGAGCGCGGCAATCGATACGTCACCGAAGTCCACGAAGCGCTGAAGCAGGTATCCGTCGCGAGCCGGAGCAACAAGGTTATCGGCGATCGCATGATCCTCAACGCCGCATTTCTTGTAGACAGAAATGATGAAAAGGCGTTCGACGATACGGTCAAGGAAATCGGCCGGCGCTATGAAGATTTTCTGACCTTTAAATACACGGGCCCTTGGCCGCCGTACAACTTCGTCAACATCAAGCTCAAGCTGGAGAAGGCGAGCTGACATGGGGATTCTGACCAAGATTCTCCTCTCACCATTCCTTGGTCCGGTTTGGGGAGCGCAATGGTCACTTGAAAAAGTCGAGCGCGCGGTCAAGGAGGAGTTGAGCGACGACACCTCCGTGAAAAACGAGTTCATGCAGCTTCAGCTGCAGCTTGAGTCAGGGGAAATCGACGACGACGAGTATCTCGTTCGCGAGCAGGAGATCATGCAGCGGCTGCGTGAAGTACGGAGGTGGCGCGAAGAGTTCGGCATGGCGACGCCGGGCGGACCGGTACGCGTTGCGCGCGAAGAAGGCGACGAATAGTTGGATTCCATTCGCTACGTCTATGGCGTAGTTCCATCCACTTTCGCGGCAGCCAGGGATCCGAGAGGCCTCGACGGACTTCCGGTCGAGCGCATAACGGAAGGACATCTCGTCGCGCTCGTGTCAGCGCTGAGCGCTGATGAATATTCTCCCGAAAAACTCGAGGCGAATACTGCGCACGTTGACTGGCTTGGCCCGCGCGCAGTCGCGCACGACCGTGTTGTCACATGGGCGGGTGACAGCGGTGCCGTAATTCCATTTCCCATGTGGACGTTGTTCAAGACCGAGCAAGGGATTCGGGGAATGCTGCGGGACAGGTCCGCCGAGTTCAGCGAGACTTTGACGTCGGTCGCAGGTACGCATGAGTACTCGGTTCGGGTTTTTGCGTCGCCCGCGAAAGTGCAGGAACAGATCGCGCGACTGAGGCCGGCAATCGCCGATCTCGAGAGCGCAGCCGCGAAAGCAAGTCCCGGGCAGCGCTACCTGCTGCAAAAGAAAATCTCGGAGCAGCGTGATGGCGAAGTTCGAGCTTTCCTGCGGGAGACGGCACAGGACTGTTTCGATCAGCTCGAGCACTCTTCAGTAAAAGCACTTAGGCATCAGCTGCCGACCCAGACGCCGGAAGGAAAGGGACGCGCCATCCTTTATGCTGCATTCCTGGTTGCTGACCTGGCGCTCGAAGAATTCAGGCGTGTTCTCACCAGTCTTGTAAATCAGCACAGGGACAGCGGGCTTGACTTCGACTTCACCGGCCCATGGCCGCCGTACAACTTCGTGGGTACGCGCAGTGGCGGATAGCGATCTTTTTTCGGACGATCGCCTCGATCTCGGCGATCTCCTCAATCACGTGCTCGACAAGGGAGTCGTGCTGCATGGCGAGGTGATGTTGTCCGTGGCGGACGTTGACCTGGTGCGCCTGAATCTTGGTCTTCTGCTCGCGGCCGTCGAAACGTCAATGCAGAAGGCGCCAAGGCGTACGCAAGGCACCCTGGCCACTGCTTTCGGTCCTCCGGATTTTCGGCCCATGGAGGCGCGCGAGGCTGAGCGAACGGCACGCGACTCGGGCCAGAATATTGCTGATGATGCGCCTGTTCCTGCCCCACTCTCGGCTTCTGAAAGACACCCGTCGCCACTGACGGGCGACGTCGAGCTCAATGAAGTCGCAACGTCACTTCCCGAACGTATCAATGCGGATCCGGAAAAGGTGGAGAACGGACTCGCTCGACTCGTCTTGACGTTGATTGAGGTGTTGCGTAAAGTCTTAGAGCACCAGGCCGTACGTCGCATGGAAGGCGGAAGTCTGAGCGAAGAAGAGATCGAACGGCTTGGTCTCGCGCTTCTCCGTTTGAACGACCGGATGAAGGACATGAAGGGGATTTTTGGTCTCGAAGACGACGATCTGAAAATCGATTTGGGCCCGCTGGGCAAGTTGGGATAGTGCAAACGAACTACTGACGGAGCGCGCCACTTGGCAGACCTAGTTTCCCCGACACGCAGTCACGGACTTGTTGATGTACTCGACCGAGTACTCGATAAGGGACTCGTCATTGTCGGGGACATCAAGATCAATCTTGCGAACGTGGAGCTGCTCACGATCCAGATCCGGCTTCTTGTGTGCTCGATTGACAAGGCAGAACAGATTGGAATGAACTGGTGGCGGCACGACCCACGACTTACAGCACCGGCGATGAGCACGCCGGAAACAAAAAAAGGAGTAGAAGATGGCCGTTGAACGATCCCCCAGTGGCAGTTCACTAATCGATGTTCTCGATCGAGTTCTCGACAAGGGAATTGTCATTGACGCGTGGGTGCGCGTGTCACTCGTCGGCATCGACCTTGTCACGATCGAAGCGCGGATCGTGGTTGCCTCCATCGACACATACCTCAAATACTCCGAGGCAGTCGGACTCACCTCACCAAGCTCGCGTCCACGCGAAGTCGGCGGCGGACAGGAAGCCGAGCTGGACCGCATGCGCTTGGAAAACGCAGAGCTGAAGCGGCGACTTGACCAGCTCGGGGCGTGAGCCTTCAGCGGTAGATAGCCAGCCGCAGTTAGCCGGAGAGCGACTTGCCGAGTTGCTCTCCGTTATCTCTGAAGCCCCCGATTTCTCCACTGCTGCGACATTCCTCGTAGCACAGTTCGCGGATGTCATGACGGCGCGCCGCGCGGCGATCTTCGCGATCGATGCGGTCGGCAAGAGTCTTCGCGCCGTTGGAAGCGTCGGACTCGACCGTGAAGAGCTTCCCACTGAGCCTGTATCTCTCCAAGAGCACTTCCATCCACTGATCGTCTCCGCGCTATCGCTGAACGCGATTACCGGTGATGGGTGCGACAAGGAGCGTATCGGGCTTCCATTCAATGAATGGGTTTCGATTCCATTCCCGCAGCCGCAGTATCGCGGTGCTCCCGCACTTCTCGATGAGCAGGTAATCGAAGAGGTCTCGCTCAATGGATGCGTTATCCGACGAGCGGGTCCAGTCGACCGCAGACGCCGGCTTGGACATGCGCCCGGTGGAGTCCTCGTTGTCGAAGCGACCGTCACCGAAGAAGAGCTATCTGCGCTCACTCACGCTGCAGCTCTCGCGGGACCGGTGCTGTCCCGAATGTTTGCGGTTGAAGAGTACAGGCGATCCACCGACCAGCTCGATCAGCAGCGGAATCTGTTGACGGCGATCATCAACTCGCTGCCCGATCCGATCGTCATCATCAATGCCAAGAATGACATTGTCGTCCAGAACCGCCGGGCCGAACATCTTCTCTCGGGCACCGACGCAGATTCGGAAGGCCGGCGTCGCGCTGTAGAAATCAACAATCTCCTTTTTACCTCCCACCTTTCCAAGAAGGCGATTTCAGTCGCGCCAGAAGCAGGATCGCGCGAGCTCAATCTTGTCGATCCGGATGAAGGAAATGATCTCCTGTTCGAGGTGCTCACTCACGAGTTGAAGCGTGAAGGACCAGGGGACGGTACTACAGTTTCCATCCT
>JANLYJ010000477.1:0-6325 GCA_031365555.1 Gemmatimonadaceae bacterium
CCATGCATGGATCGCCGAGGAGCTGCTCGCACTTGAGTTTTCCATCGGCAAAAAATTTGACGACAACGCGGCACGAACAGTTGATCTCGATGGAGAGACTGTGCGGGTTGCCTTCGAGAGGGTTGCATAAGATGTCACCAACGACTGCCAAGAAGCCCAAGGGCATGAGCAAAAAGAATCTCGATCATTTCGAGAAGAGACTCATGGATGAGCGTAAGCGCGCTGTTCGCGAGCTGGGTCAGTACAGCGAGACTTTCGGCTCCACGCTCCAGGGCGCCGATGGTGATTTGAGCGCTTACTCTTTCCATATGGCTGATCAGGGCACCGACGCCATGGAGCGTGAGAAGGCATTCCTTTTTGCGAGCCAGGAAGGACGGTTCCTCTGGCACCTCGATGAAGCGCTTCGCCGGCTGTATCGCACGCCGGAAACTTTTGGGAAGTGCCACAACTGCGGCGCGGACATCGCTTTCGATCGACTCGACGCGCTTCCGCATGCACGCTACTGCATCGACTGCAAGCAGCGTGAAGAAGATGCAAAGCGGCAGGGCTAATCCTGCGCTCTTCTGGAGCGTACTTACGACGGTCGTACTGGTAGACATCACGACAAAGATTCTTGCGGTGTATGCGCTCGTTCCCCAGCGCATGCCGCATGAAATCATCGGCGACAAAATCCGTCTAACTCTTGTGTACAACCCCGGCGCTGCGTTCGGTCTGCACGTGGGACCCTACTCGCGCTGGGTCTTCATGGCCCTGACCCTCGGGGCGCTCTGGATACTTGGGCGGCTTTACCGGACAACCCGCGAAGGCGACCTGGCGCGCACTCTCGCGCTGGCTTTGGTTTGCGGCGGCGCAGTTGGCAACCTCGTAGACCGCATTCGATCCTCTATCGGCGTTGTCGACTTCATCGACATCGGAGTTGGCGACATGCGCTGGCCGACATTTAACGTGGCCGATATGGCCGTTAGCGTGGGCGCTTGTATGCTAGCTTATGTGCTATGGGGAGAGGACAAAGCACTGACGACACAGGCAGCGGAAATCTGAGCCTGCCTTCGAACGGCAATTTTCTGGTCGAGGCGGACGACAATGTTCGCCTCGATTTATTTGTGGCAGCGGCCGGGGATATGTCGCGCACGCAGGCCGCGACTCTAATCGCGACCGGCAATGTCACAGTGAATGACAAGCGCGAGAAGGCGAGCTATCGGGTCGAGCGGGGAGACCGCATTCGCGTCGATCGTCCGGAGCTGCTGGAAAGGCAAATTCTTCCCGAGTCCATCGCGCTCACGATTGTTTACGAAGACGATGACCTGCTGGTAGTAGACAAGCCCGCTGGAATGGTTGTTCACCCAGCTCCGGGCAACTGGACGGGCACGCTCGTCAACGCACTGATGGGCCGCGAAGGTGATCTGGCTGAGACGGGAGATCCAACCCGGGCCGGAATTGTGCACCGACTGGACAAGGAAACATCCGGTCTGCTGGTTGTCGCGAAAAACGAGACCGCGCACCGCAAGCTTTCAAGGGATCTCGCGGCCCGCACTGTAATCAGACGTTATGTGGTGATGTGCTGGGGACATCTGGACGAGGACCGAATAACCATAGAGCGGCCCGTCGCCCGCGACCCGCGTGACCGGAAGCGCATGGCAATCGTCGCGACGGGGAAGGAGGCGCGAACGGATTTTGTGAGGCTCGCGCGCTTTCACTCGGGAGATTTTCTGCGCGCACAACTTCATACAGGCCGGACGCACCAGATTCGAGTCCATCTTGCATCCTCTGGTCACCCGGTAATGGGCGACGATGCGTATGGAGGCGGGGGTGGACGGCGGCTGGTGGCGCTGCCAGCGAAAAGGCATTTTCTGCACGCTGCGTGGCTTCGATTTTCGCATCCCATCACGGGCGAGCCGGTCGATTTGCGATCGCCGCTTCCACGGGATCTCCGTACGTCGCTCGAAGCGATCAATGACGATGCAATGGACCTTGGCGATAACCCTCTAGAGACACTCGGTTTCTTTAACGAATGACTGAGCGTTCCAAACCGGAGCCGAAGCGCCGGCGAATAAGCCGTGAGTTTGAAAGCTTCATGAAGGAAATCTCCGAGGAGATGGACATGTCTGCTCCGGCGGATCCTGCCGTTCCATCGTCTGGTACCAGCGAACAGAGCGAGATCATCGGCGACGACGAAAAAACCATTCGCATCTGGCCAAATCTCTCGGACCGTATCATCGAGGAAATGCGCTAGTGGCGATTCGCGGAAGTCTTACCGAAGCGAGTCTTCCCGACGTTCTTCAGCTGCTATCGATGGGTGGAAAAACGGGCCGCCTGTCGCTGACCTACAAGCAGAACTTCGGCTTCGTGTTCGTAGAGAACGGGCGGATCACACACGCTTCAATAAAAGGCCGCGACCTTCAGTCGGAGGATGCGGTGTACGAGCTTTTCACCTGGATTCAGGGAAGCTTCGACTTCGAGCCGGCAGTAATGCCGGATTCCACACTCGAGAGAGTGTCGCTCGATCCGCAGCCGCTCATGCTCGAGGGCGCCCGCCGGGTTGATGAATGGACGCTGATCGAGAAGGCGATTCCTTCGTTCGATGCGATCTTCGCGCTCGATCGGCAGAAGCTGCTCTTCAGCAAGCTGGAACTCACCGAGGATCAGCGCTCGCTGCTGCCCCTGTTCGATGGACGACGTGACGTCGATTCGCTTGTTCAGGCATCGAAGATGTCAGAGTTCGCGGTGGGAAAGGCTCTCTTCGGATTGATGAACGCCGGTTTCCTCGTTCCGCTGGGAAAAGCTCGTCCCGCCGGTCCATCCGTTCCTGAGTTCAAGATCGAGGAACACAAGAATCTCGGATCTGCCTTCTATCACGCCGGAATGTTCGAGGAGGCGGAGCGGGAGTATCGCAGGGTCGCTGAACTTCGGCCTGAGGATCCCTCCGGTCCGTTCTATCTCGGACTTATCGCCCTTCACGACGGACAATGGAGCGAAGCGGCGCACTGCTTCGAGGTCGCCGCGCCAAAGACTGACGTAAAAATGGCGATATACAACAATCTTGCTTACGCGTACGAGCGCGGCGGGCAGCTTGAAAAAGCGCGGCTTGCAATGGCTAAGGCGCTCACGCGCGGCGGTGTAAACGATCCGGTGGTTCAAACCGGGGCAGCGGCGCTTGCACTCCAGACGAATGACCTGCTCGATGCCGAAGTCGCTGTAGACGCTGCGAGAAAGCTGCTGGGACAAAGACGTCCATCGGCGGCGTGGTTTCACTATGCAGCGGTTTCCGCAATGCTCGCAAAGGACTGGGATCACGCTCTCGAGCATCTCGAGGAAGGTGTTGAGCTTTATCCAACTTCCGCGCCTTTGCTGAACAATCTGTCCGTCGTGTACGAAGCACGCGGTGAATACGGTGCAGCACTCTCAGCGTCGGAGCGCGGCGTGATGTCCGACAACGCAGGTCCGCAGCTGTACCAGAATTTTGGTGATGCGCTCAAGCGCGCAGGCCGCAGCGAAGAAGCGGTTGCAGCGTATCGGCGGGCGGAGGCGAGACGCAATGCGTGAGGACAAGCTCGGAGCATCCACCTACCTCGATAGAGGCTGGAGCCTGATCGCACAGGGAGATTTCGCCGGTGCTGAGAGCTCCCTGAAAAAAGCGGTCGAGCTGTCGCCTCGCGATCCAGCGGGAAGCGCGCTCCTCGCATGGTCTATGATGCACCAGGGAAAGTTCGATGAGGCTTCTGACTGGGTGGCCAGAGCCCTTCAGCTCCAGCCCTCCAATGCTCTGGCCCACGTTGCCGGCGGATACATAGCGCTGAAGCGTGACGAAGTCATCGAGGCGATTCGCTACCTGACCCGGGCCGCAAAGATGGAAAACGATCCGAAGGCTACGCTCTATGCCAACCTTTACCTCGGAATCACTTACCTCAAAAGAGAGATGCATGAGGACGCGAGCAACTTCCTGAGGCACGCAGTCGCGCTGGGTCCGAATCTTACCGAGGGGTATTACTACCTCGGCCGTGCCCTCTACCGAACTGGAATGCCAGAAGAGGCCAAGGGCTGCTGGAGGGTGGGAGCCTCGGCAGCAAAGCGCAGCAGTTGGGGAGTTCGCTGTCAGGAGATTCTCACGGCAGTCGAGGCAGGACAGCCCTTTCCGCACCCTTTATAGTAGTAGAACGCTTGACACCCCTTTTCGGGGGCTCTACACTAGAGGGCTTATGGCAAATACCGAGATAAAAGTGACCGCTCAGAGCGATGAGCGGCCGATTTGGCGTCGTCCGGCGGTGCTGTGGACAGTCGCAGCGTTAGTGCTTCTTCTCGGGTACGCCGATCTTTGGAGGGGCGGTGAAGTGCTTGCCCCATTCTTGCTAGTTATCGGCTATTGCATCCTGGTTCCAATGGCGATTCTGGGCTGAAGCAGGCTTGGTTTCTGCAACTTGGGGCGAGTAGCTCAGTTGGTTAGAGCGCCTGCCTTACACGCAGGATGTCGGGGGTTCGAGTCCCTCCTCGCTCATGCAAAAAAGTTTCAATCGACGGACCCGCATTTAATCGCAGGTGTACTCAATACAATCGCCTGTCACAAGCTTTGGAGGTTACACCATTGAAAGTACGTGTCAGCCAGTTTTTCGCATTCACAGGATCAGTTGCCGTTCTGCTTTCGGCCGCGACTACAGTCGCACAGGCCCAGAGGCAGCGGGCTGAACAACTTGCGCCGCGCATTATGGTGCCGACCCTCTCGAGTGGCGACAAGGAACTCGGGATTCAGGCAGCTGAAGCTATTCGCGCCCGCCTAACACGCGATGTTCGCCCGCAGAGTCTCTTTGTAATTCCAAAGGCGGACATCTACAACACACTGCAGGCGTCGGGATATTCGACGACTGAAGCCCTCGGTCCGAACGACGCGAAGGCGCTCGCGACTTTGCTGCGTGCAGACAATTACATCGACGGCACCGTAACGCGCACGGCGACAGGAGTGCGTATCGACTCGCGCCTTGTACTATCGCGCGACAACTCGATTTCCCAGCTGCTTCCTGCTGCTGATGGAAAGCTCGATGCCGCTGCAGCAACAGTATCGAAGAACGCTCAGAATGCGATGAAGCAGCTGGAAGCCGAAGGCAAATGCGTCAATCTCGTTCGTGAGCAGAAGTACGCCGAGGCGATGGCAGAAGCCCGGAAGGGAATCGCAGCATATCAGGGCGGAACCATTGCAGGCATCTGCCTGGGCAACGCTTTCTACGCAGCGAATCAGCTTGATTCGGTGCTCGCACTTTCAGAGCGCATCATCCAGACAGACCCGAAGAACATTCCGGCTCTGAGATGGCTCGCTGACATTTACGGTCAGCGCAGGGATCCGCGCGGCGTCGATGCACTTCTTGGATTGATGGCAGCGGACCCGACCAACGTTCGTCTCGTTGATCAGGTTGCAAATGGACTGGCTGCAAGCGGTCAGGCCGCGCGTGCAGTTCCGATCATTACACAGATTCTGAGAGACAATCCAGGCGACCCGAATCTTCTGAGAACGGGATGGCTGGTGCTACTCGCCGCGAAGCAGTATCCGGAGGCAATTCAGACCGGACTCGAGTACGCAAGGGTCGATACGGCCGCTGCGGACACGTCATACTATGTGAAGCTCGTTGGCGCATACGCAGCGCTGAATCAGTCGCAGCAGGCTGCGAAGGCTTTGCAGGAAGCCACAGCCAAATATCCGAACAACGCAACGCTGTGGGCTGTGTACGCACAGACGCTGCAGAATTCCGGACAGTCGGCACAGGCAGCAGCCGCAGCTCAAAAGGCTATTGCCCTCAACCCCAAGGTTGAAGGGGGATTCGCACTCGCAGCGACCACACTCGCAGCGACGGGTCAGTGGGACCAGGTTCAGTCTACGCTCGAGCGGGGCGCGGCCGCAGGCGCTGATGCGTCACTGCTCGCAAAGATCGCACTGAAACTGGGCAACGATTCGTATCGCGCCGGAAATGCGTCCAAGAACCGCGCAGATTTCCAGCGCGCAGTTTCGCTGCTCAAGTTGTCCGACAGACTCGATGGCTCCGCGGACGCCAAGTTCCTGATCGGTGCGTCTTCATTCAGCATCGGCCAGAGCGCAACCAACGAAGCACAGGAAACAAAGAGCTGCACGCTGGCGCGCCTTGCGAAAGAATCTTTCGGAACGGCGCAGGACAACGTGCCGGCCGGACTAAGCTCCTATCCTGATGCAGCCAAGCAGCTCCTGGCAGCGATTCCGCAGTTCCTGCCCGCTGTGAATGCAATGGTGACACGCTACTGCAAATAATCGCAGAGCGAAGGTGAGCTCAGGAGCGCCGGGCGCGTGGGATTCCGATTATCATGCGCC
>JANLYJ010000521.1:0-5482 GCA_031365555.1 Gemmatimonadaceae bacterium
ATGGCCAGGTTCGGCGCCGAGCATTTGCGGACGGGTTCCTGGATTATTTACACGTCAGCGGATTCGGTTTTTCAGGTGGCGGCACACGAGGATGTGGTGCCTCTCCCCGAGTTGTACAGGGCGTGCGAGCAGGCGCGGGCAATGCTTAAGCCTCCTTACGACGTATCGCGCGTGATTGCGAGGCCATTCGTTGGAAAGGAAGGCGAGTTCAAGCGAACTTCCAACCGGCGCGATTTTTCTATACAGCCGCCCGAGGAGACGCTGCTCGATGCGTTGCAGAGCGCAGGCATTTCGAGGCATGGTGTCGGGAAAACCGACGATTTGTTCGCAGGCCGGGCGCTCACGGCCCAGCATACCTCTTCCAACGCCGAAGGAATCCTCGAAATAAGGCGCTGGCTAGAGGGGGAAGGCGGTGGGTTCCTCTTCGCCAACCTAGTAGATTTCGATCAGTTATACGGGCACAGAAATGATGTTGCGGGGTTCTATAAGGCTCTTCGTGAGTTCGACGGCGAGCTGCCATCTCTCGTTGCCAGCATGCGAGAGGACGATCTGCTCTTCATAACGGCTGATCATGGCAACGATCCAACTACTGCTTCATCCGACCACGCGCGCGAGAATGTTCCTGTTCTCGTGATTGGACGGCGCATAAAAGCGGTAGACCTTGGCGTCCGGAAAACTTTTTCGGATCTCGGGGCCACCATTGCGGAGTGGCTGGGTGTCGAATTCAGGGGCAAAGGAACTTCTTTTTTACCTTCGATGATGAGTAAGTGAAAGCAAATACGAGTTTGAAAGACGCGGCTTTTGAAGTGATGGAGCAGTCATACGCTCCTTATTCGGGTTTCCGGGTCGGTGCCGCGCTTTGCACGTCTACGGGTGAAGTGATCACCGGCACCAATGTCGAGAACGCATCGTTCCCGATGTCTGTCTGCGCAGAACACGTCGCAGTGTCGCGCGCTGTGTCGATGGGTTTCCGGAACTTTACCGAGATTGCGATTGCCACCGAAGCCGACCGGCCGACTCCTCCCTGCGGCGGATGCAGGCAGGTGCTGAACGAGTTCGCACCAGAAATTGTTATCTGCACCTTTACGCGTGATGGACGCAACTCACGCTGGACGCTGCGGGAGCTTCTGCCTGAAGTTTTTGTATTTGAAGGCGCAGGCGGGAAAACCAGATGACAGCTCTCCGCCGTATTGCTGCACTCTTGCCGCTTGCCGCTCTCGTAGCAGCGAGCGCGTGCACAGAAAAACTCAACTCGATTGCGGGATGCCCCGACCTGTGCACAGGGCAGGGAGCCCCGATCCAGACGCTCGTGATCGAGCCGGTTACTCTGGATACGACACTCACCGCTGCGGGCGAATTTGCCACTGAAACATTCCTGTTTGTCGGGAATCGCGGCGACACAGTGGACGCACGCGCAGTCGTGCGTTTCGACACCATCCCGGCCCGTTACGCGAAGGCAAACATCATCGACTCGGTGGACATCACCACTGTGGACAGCGCGTTCCTGACTGTTCGCATCGACCGTCGTGGCTCGATCGTTCCTAATCCGGTTACGATCGACGTGTACGATGTCGATGGCACCGACGCGAACCAGACCGATGTAGCCGCGCTGTTCACAGCCAGCCGTTTGATCGGCAGCAGAACGATCGCGAAGGACAGCCTCAAGGATTCGCTTCGTATCCCGATCAGCAATGCGGTCCTTCTCGACAAGGCCAGGAACAGAAAGCGTCTGCGCGTCGGCATTAAGGCGCGCAATGCATCTACACAGTTCGGAATCTTCGCGACCGAGACAGGCGCAGGCGCACGGGTGTCTTTCCGCGCAGCCGCTGACACAGCCATTCGCACACTGGTCGTTCTTCCGAAGTCATCCACTCCCGCAGGTGACGTTGGTAAGTCCAGTGCGTCCCAGGACTACACGCTTCCGGTGAAAGTCCCGACTCCGGGACCTGCATCAGGAATCAACGTCGGCGGGTTTCCAGCCCGTCTCGCGTATCTGCGGTTCACGATCCCGCAGAGAATCATCGATTCGTCCATCGTGGTTCGTGCCAGGCTGATCCTGACGCAGATTCCGAACACCCAGCTCGGAATTGCCGACACGGTCAATCTGATTCCGCTCGTTGGCGCTGCAGCAGCGACCGTGACCGACGTTTCCAGGGCATCGAGGATTACCCTTGACCGCAGCGTTGCGCTCATCGACTCCTTGCTCGTGCCCGTTCGTGAGTCTGGAATTCGCAGAGTAGAAATCGCGGTTGCGCTTCAGGCGTGGCGCCTTCAGTCGGCAACGGCAACTCCGAACGTGCTGGTCATTCGGTCTGGCGCCGAGGGAGTTTCCATTGCCGAAGGAAGATTTTACTCAATGGAGGCTGCGGCGAACCTGAGACCGCGCCTCGAAATCAGCTACACTCCCCGCACATCATTCGGCAGACCATGAAGCGTTTCCTGACAGCAGCCGCATTCGCACTGTTTCCCGCGGTCACAGCTGCGCAGGGAAACCTGAGCACGCAGGGTTTGGGATATCCGGCTGGTGACCTGAGCGCACGCTCATCGGCGCTCGGCGGCGGGAATGCCGAGTTCGACGCCCAGAGCACGGTCAACGACGCTTCAATTGCGAACTGGGTTACGCCAGTTCTTTTCGTTCAGTACCAGCCTGAGTTTCGCTCGGTCAGTCTTGGCGGCACATCATCAAATACGCTCACCTCGAGGTTTCCGCTTATTGGAACTGCAATGGCTGTCGGCCCTCGCGCAGCAATTGCCCTTACGACCACGAATTTTCTTGACCGGTCGGCTTCAGCAGTTACGAGCCTCAACGACACGATCGCAGGCGAGGCTGTTTCCGGAAGTGAAACATTTCGCACGCTCGGCGGGATAAATGATGTTCGCTTTGCTGCGGCATACCGTCCAAACGGTTCTCTGCATGTCGGGCTTGCTGGGCATGTCTTCACGGGACAGAACCGGGTCATAAGCCAGGTTACATTCGGCGAGAGTTCCAGTTTCATTCCGCTCAATCAGCAGTCAGTGCTGGCCTACACAGGATCCGCAATCTCAGGTGGCTTCGAGCTCCGCATCCGGGAGAATCTTGCTGTAACCGCGTCGGGCCGTAAAGGCGGCTTCCTGAACATGCGCAGTGGTGATTCACTGCTTGCCAGTGCGAAAGTTCCTGACCGCTTCGGCGCTTCGATTCAGTTTTCCGGAATTTCCGGACTCAACATTTCGAGTCGCATCTCGCGTGACATGTGGACAGCGCTTCAGCCTCTCGGCACCAACATGACGACGTTCGATGCATGGGATGGCGGCGTAGGCGCAGAGGCAACCGCATCCAGGAGTCAGTCGCGACTGATACAGCTGCGACTTGGCACCAGGTACCGGGGTCTCCCGTTCGGCGTGCTGGGACAGCAGGTACACGAGTTCTCGTTCGGCGGGGGCTTCGGTGTTCAGTTTGCGCGCGATCGCGCTCAGTTCGACGCCGGTGTTAACCGGGGAAGTCGTTTCACCGGGACATTTGGTGCTCGCGGTCCTGCGGTCGAGAGCGCATACACGGTCAGCGTTGGTCTGAGGGTCAGACCCTGATCTGATGGCTGATTCGCCGGAGAAGTCACCGCTCATCCTGATCGCGGACGACGTCCCGGCGAACATCGAACTGCTCGTCGACCAGCTGACTGCGCTCGGATTCCGCACAGTCACCGCGGAAGACGGTCCATCTGCAATGGAAGCGGCGTTCCGGCACAGGCCTGACCTGTGCATTCTCGACGTTGCAATGCCGGCCGGAGATCTGGGGGTCGACCACCGGGCTACCGGATTCGAAGTTTGCCGGCGAATCAAGCGCGACGCTCGTACGTCGCGGATTCCGGTGATTTTCGTTACCGCTCTCAACGATACGACCGATCGTGTGAAGGCGATCGAGGCTGGCGGTGACGACTTCCTCACCAAGCCGCACAACCGCCTGCTGCTCAGTGCGCGTGTTCGCAGTCTCCTGAAACTCAAGGCGACTACCGATGCACTCGAGGACAGCTACCGGAAATTGCGTGAGCTGGAAAAAGTGCGGGACGATCTCATGAAGATGATCGTACACGATCTAAAGACCCCGCTCACGTCGGTGATTGCAACGCTGGAGATGCTCACAGACGGCGATTTCGGCGGTCTTTCCGGTCAGCAGAAAGCTGCAGTCTCCGAGGTCGAGACGAAATCGCAGGAGCTGCTCGCCCTTATCGAGGACATTCTCGAAGTCGCGCGCATCGAGGAGACAGGGATCACGCTCGCGCTCGCTGATATCGACCCCAAGCATTTCATCGAGGAGCTGCTGCACGAATGGGATCACCGTTTTCAGCAGGAAAAGACCAAGGTTCTGATCGAGATAGATGATCTCGCACCCGTTTTTCAGGGCGACAAGGGACTTATCAAGCGTGTGTTTGCGAACCTGATTCAGAATGCGGTTACTCATTCCTCGAGACCCGTGAATTTGCGGCTTGCCGCGCGAAGGAATGGCGACAGCGTTCTCTTCGCAGTCGTAGATGACGGTCCTGGAATTCCTCCCGAGTATCACGACATCATTTTCAGGAAGTTCGGACAGGTCCATTCGGAGAGTGCGCCGCGCGTAAGGAGCTCCGGCCTGGGTCTCACTTTCTGCAAGCTCGTGGTTGACCTGCATGGCGGACGCATCTGGGTGAAGAGCAATGCGGGAGAGGGAAGCTCGTTCTATGTGGAGCTTCCACGACGCCCTGCCATTCCTGCCGGCACTCCGGCAGCCTCGACCACGAGCGCGCTGCTCCAGTGAAGGTTTTCCTCCGCACCTACGGGTGCCGGGCAAATCATTACGACAGCGAACAGATCAAGGCACTGCTCGGTGCGAATGATGTTCAGCTCGTCGAGTCCGAAGCAGACGCCGATGTTGGAATTTTCAACAGCTGTTCTGTCACTGCCGATGCGGAAGCAGATCTCAGGCAGGGCGTAAGGCGCGCCGTACGGCGCAATGCGCGAATAAGAAGCATCGTGACCGGATGCGCGGCAGGGCGCGTGATTGCGAGCGGGGAGGAAGATGGATTGCTTTCGCTCCCCAATGTGATGGGCGTCGTTGCGCCGGCAGACGTGGAAGGCCTGGCCGCGATGCTGGATATGGGCTCCCCGAAGGTGAAGTCCGCACCGAGCCAGGGTAACGCACGCGCACTGCTTCGCATTCAGGACGGGTGCGATGAGCACTGCACATTCTGCATCACGACGATTGCGCGCGGAAATAATCGCTCGCGCCTTGATGATGATTTTGTACGTGAGGCTATCGTGCTGTCTGATTCCCACCCTGAGTTTGTGCTGACTGGGACTCACATTGGGTCGTACGGGGCCGACAGTGGAAGCTCACTCAGTGCGCTCGTGGAACGGCTAATACTGGCAGTGCCTCGTGTGAGGTTGCGTCTCTCGTCACTCGAAGCAACCGAAGTAGATGACCGCCTCCTGGAGATGTTTCACGGTTCCGCGGGATCACTCGCGCCGT
>JANLYJ010000023.1:0-2007 GCA_031365555.1 Gemmatimonadaceae bacterium
GCGCCGTGCCGTTCGCCTGGCGGAGCGCGTACACCGGCTGCTGATCGTCCCTGCCGCTAGTTAAGAGTGCGCCATTTTCCGAGTGACCCTGGCGGCGTTGCCTTGCCAGCAATTCCTGCGAGTCCCAGCAGCGTTAGAACATAAGGAAGAGCGAGGAATGCCTGATACGGAATGGTCCAGCCCATGGCCTGAAACAGGTACTGAAGTGCGCTGGCGGCAGCGAAGGTGAGTGCGGCAGCGATTACGCCAAGAGGATGCCATCTCCCCAGTACTACAACTGCTATGGCGATGAACCCGCGTCCTGCCGACATGCCTTCGGAGAACGAACCCGATTGAGCGATCACGAGCACTCCGCCGGCCAGTCCTCCGAGAAATCCGCCGAACATAACCGCAACAAATTGCGTACGACCAACACTGACGCCCGCTGCAGCTGCGGCCCGCGAATCCTCCCCTGTTGCTCGCAGGCCGAGTCCCCCGTGTGTTCGATACATCCACCACCACGTAATGGGAACAAGAGCGTACAGCACATATGTAATCGGTGGCTGATCAAACAGCGGACGGCCGAGTATTGGAAGTTGCGACAGAAGCGGAATGCTGAACGCACCCATGGTTGGAATACTGAGCGCTGCGCCAGTGGCTCCATAGATCTGGCGATATAGAGTCGCCGTCAGCCCCAGGCTGAAGAGAGTTGTCGCTGTGCCGCTAATGATCTGATCCGCGCGCAATCGGATAGTGAAGAACGCAAACAGCACGGCTACAAGCATTCCACTGACGCCTGCTCCGAGAAAACCAGTCCACGTGCCAGCAAGGCCAGATATTGCGAAGCCGCCAAAGGCGCCCGCGATTATTGCGCCTTCAAGTCCAACGTTGATGATTCCCGCTTTTTCGACAATCGTCTCGCCAAGAGCCGCAAGTGCGAGGGGCGTCGCGGTTCTAACCGTTCCCTGAAGAAATGTCTCGAGTGCAGTCATCGCTGGCTTCCCGCGAGTCCAGTCAGGCGACGACGAAAACTCGAAAGAGAAAGCGCGGCGAGAATGAGAAGTGCTTCTGTCATCCCGGCAACGGATGACGGTATTGAAAAATCTCTCTGCAGGGCAGATGCCCCGGTTTCGAGTGCGCCGAAAAACAAACCGGAAACGATGACAGCGACAGGATTCAGTCCGGCAATCAATGCAACCGCGATTGCGGTGTACCCGTACCCTGGAGAAATGTTTTCGTAAAGTGCGAACGTCACACCGTTCACTTCAACGGCGCCAGCCAGGCCCGCAATAGCCCCGCTCCAGAGGAACACTTTCCAGGAAAGCCTGCTGACGTCAATCATCCCTGCACTCTCTGCGGCTCGAGGACCAGCACCCGTTGCGCGGATCCGAAACCCCGCTGCCGTCTCTCGAAAGAACCAGGAAAGAAAGATCGCCAGGCCAACAGCGATGAGGATTCCTGCGTGAAGGCGCGTACCCGGTAGGATAACCGGCAAGCGGGCGGACTCGGCGAGGGACGGTGTCTGCGGATAAATACGCGTCGGCTCTTGCAGTGGGCCGCGGACAAGAAATGAAACCAGATACAACGCGATGAAGTTCAGCATGATCGTGCTGATAATCTCGAGCACGTGATATCGGCGTCTCAACTCCGCCGCTATGCCGGCCCATAATGCGCCCGCCGCGGCACCCGCCATCAGCGCGACGATAAGAGGTATCACTCCAGGCAGCGCGGAAAGTTTGAGGCTCATCGCCGTGCTCGTCGCAGCCCCGACCAGAAACTGTCCTTCAGCCCCCAGGTTGAACACGCCTGCGCGAAATGCAAGCGAAACAGCTAGCCCCGTCAGAATCAACGGAATAGCCCGAACTACTGAGTCTGCGATTAATGCAAGCTGTGCCGACATCTACAAAGCGCGTGACAGAAGTGCTCTTCCTATCGAGTCGCGATCTGGCTCCGTCGGAGTGATCGTATCATCGCTGACGACGAGCACCCGATCACACAATGCTGCAAGTTCATCGAGGTCGCTCGAAT
>JANLYJ010000053.1:0-1746 GCA_031365555.1 Gemmatimonadaceae bacterium
GTGATTGTCTCTGAGAATTACGCTGTGGTCTTGCTGCCACGTGATTCATTGAACTGCTCGATCGCGCGCTTGAGGTCTGCCTCGATTTCCTTCGAGAGCGTCTTGTCCTTCTTGATGCGCTCCGGCACCTGCGGGAACTGCGCACGTAGACTCTCGAGGAATCCGCGTTCCCATTCCTTGATTTCGGCGACGGGCACTGTGTCCAGGAATCCGTTGGTAACTGCGTAGATGATTACAACCTGTTCTTCAACCGGCATCGGCTGGAACTGGGGCTGCTTGAGAATTTCGACTGTGCGTGCACCGCGCTCCAGCTGCTTCTTGGTAGCAGCATCGAGGTCCGACGCGAACGATGCGAAAGCTTCGAGCTCGCGGTACTGCGCGAGATCGAGGCGCAGGCGTCCTGCGACTCCCTTCATTGCCTTGATCTGCGCCGAGCCACCGACGCGCGATACTGAAATTCCGACGTTAACCGCGGGGCGTACGCCTGCGTAGAAAAGGTCGGCTTCGAGGAAGATCTGTCCGTCAGTGATGGAAATAACGTTGGTCGGGATGTATGCGGAAACGTCACCGGCCTGCGTTTCAATTACTGGAAGCGCGGTGAGTGAGCCACCGGCCTTCAGTATGGTCTTTCCATCCACTACGCCTTCATCTTCACGCAGCTTTGCAGCGCGCTCGAGCAGACGTGAGTGGAGATAGAAAACGTCTCCCGGGAATGCTTCACGTCCTGGCGGACGCCGAAGAACGAGCGAGAGCTGGCGATACGCGGCGGCCTGCTTCGTCAAATCGTCATAGACGCAGAGCGTCGGCATTCCTTCGTTGTACATGAAGTATTCAGCCATCGCACAACCCGAGTAGGGAGCGATGTACTGCATTGGGGCCGGATCGGAAGCGCTTGCAACGACCACGATCGTGTATTCCATCGCGCCCGCCTGCCTGAGTTTTTCGACGACGGATGCAACAGTCGAATTCTTCTGGCCAATTGCGACGTAAACGCAGATGACTCCGGTTCCCTTCTGATTGATGATCGTGTCGATCGCGATCGCAGTCTTGCCAGTTCCGCGGTCACCGATGATCAGCTCGCGCTGTCCCCGTCCGATCGGGATCATGGCATCGATTGCCTTGAGTCCCGTCTGAAGCGGTTCGCGAACCGGCTGACGAACGATGATTCCAGGCGCGTCTGATTCGACCTTCCGCTTGTTCTTGGCGTTGACCGGGCCTTTGGCATCGAGCGGGCGTCCAAGCGGATCGACCACGCGGCCAATGAGCTCATGTCCAACCGGGACTTCAAGCACGCGGGATGTGCGGCGGACTTCATCGCCTTCCTTCAGCTGCAGATAGTCACCGAGAATGACGGCGCCGATGTTGTCTTCTTCGAGGTTGAGCGCGAGGGCAGTGATTTTTTCACCCGACTCGGACGAAGTGACTTCGAGCATCTCGCCGGCCATCGCCTTTGCAAGACCATAGATGCGGGCGATTCCGTCTTTTACTTCGAGGACTGTTCCAACTTCTTCGACATCAAGATCGTGGAGATCAGCAGCCTCGATTTCACGAAGCAGAATGTCTTTGAGCTCACCGGGGCGGAGGGCGGTTTCAGTTGCCATAGGTCACTTGGGATTTTGGGGCGAATTTCAGGCGATTCGAGCGCTTGTGAAAAATATCACAAGCTTTTCGGGACTTCAAGTTGGGTAGCTATTTCTCGGCCATTTGGGTGGCAATTTGCCGAGCGAAAGGTTTGCCCTCCGGGCG
>JANLYJ010000076.1:0-4423 GCA_031365555.1 Gemmatimonadaceae bacterium
CTTGATCAACGATTTGAAGTAGGAAGTGAGCTCGCCGCGCGCATCAGGGCAACGGTTCTGCTCAAGGGCACGCCAACGGTCGTGAGTCATTTCTCCCGCGGGCGAATGGTATCCACCACGGGAACGCCTGCTCTCGCGACAGGAGGAAGTGGCGACATTCTTTCGGGAATGATTGGAACGCTCCTCGCACAGACAGGGTCCGGATTCGACAGTGCTGTGTGCGCCGCCTGGGTACACGGGCGCGCCGCGGAGCTTTGCGGCAGCGGAAGAGGGATCACCCTCGACGACATTCTTTATGCAATGCCTGCGGCGTGGAAGTCGGCGGCCGTTGGCGTGTCAACTACGGTGCTTGCGTCACTACCTTCAGTTCAATGACAACGCTTGGTCCCGGCGCCGAATTCGACCATATCCGAACCATGATCCAGGCTGCGGGCCATAGCGCCAAGCATATCGGAGATGACGCGGCAATCCTGCAGCTGCCTTCCGGAGAGAACCTTGTCGTCAGCACTGACACGTCAGTGGAGAACGTGCACTTCAGGCGCGACTGGATGACCTTTGAGGAAATCGGGTATCGAGCTACAGCCGCTGCCCTTAGCGATCTCGCGGCAATGGCTGCAACGCCGATCGGGGTTGTCATTGCCTACGCGGTGCCGTCGTCGGATAGCAGTGCACTTGACGCGTTGGCTCGCGGAGCTGGTGCTGCAGCTGCCGCATCGGGAACAGTGATTGTGGGGGGTGACGTCTCATCTTCCGCGACAGTTACAGTCACGGCGACAGTCCTCGGTGTTACCGCGCGCCCCTTGTTGCGAAGTGGCGCGCGCCCGGGCGATGTGATCTACCTGACGGGAGTGATCGGCGGGCCTTCGCATGCCCTGAAGGCATTTCAGGAAGGGAGAATTCCGGCGCCCGCCGCACGCGACCGTTTTGTGCGACCAGTGCCGCGCATGGGTGAGGCGCACTGGCTTGCCGAGCGAGGCGCAACCTCATGCATCGATGTATCCGACGGCTTGGCGGGTGAGCTCTGGCACATTGCGTCCGCAAGCGGTGTGAAGCTGAATATCGCAACCGGCAACATCAGTCTTTTCGACGGCAGCTCGATCACAGAAGCGCTGGCAAGTGGCGAGGAGTACGAGCTGTGCGTGACGATCCCTCAAGAGGTTGACCAGGCGGAATTTCAGGAGCGGTTTGGAATTCCGATTAGCATCATCGGAGGCGTATTCGAATCAGCCGAGCCGCAGGTAGATTTCGACATGGCCGTACCGCCCGGGCGTGGGCCTTTCAACCATTTCGTGAATGATCATAGTTAGGCTCTTTCGAACTTTCCTTGTAGTACTCGCAGCTCTCATCTTCACCCCGGCAATCGGCATTCTCGCAATTGTTGCCGGGTTGTTCGGTGTAAAAGATCGCCCCAACGGCATCTATGATTTCGTTCCACGGAAGTGGTCGCGAATCATGCTCATGGCGGCCGGGGTAAAGGTCACGGTGCACGGAGAGGAAAAACTTGTTGCAGGTGAGCCGCACATTTTCGTCTCCAATCATTTGAGCTGGTTTGATATTCCCTCGCTCGCCGGGTATCTGCCTCGTTACAAGTTCGTCGCGAAGGCCTCGCTCTTCAAAATCCCTGTGTTCGGCCCCGCAATTCGCGCAGTCGGGATGATCCCGATCGAGCGCGAGAACCGGAAGGCAGCGTTCGAATCGCTGCAGGTTGCGGCCGACAAGATCAAGGAAGGGAACTCCGTCGTGATTTATCCCGAGGGTACCAGGGGCACAGGCTATCCGCTGCGCCCTTTCAAGAAGGGTCCCTTCGTCCTCGCGATCGCTTCCGGCGTGCCCGTTGTGCCCGTCCTGCTGCATGGCACGCTCGAGGTCTTTGGAAAAACTTCCAGGAGTGTGCGACCCGGTCCGGTGGATATACATTTGCTCGAACCGATTCCAACTGCGGGCCTTAGCTACGGTGATCGGGAAACACTCGCGAATGATGTTCGCGAAAGAATGGCAGCTGAACTCGAGCGGGTGTACGGAATCAAGAGTCCTGTGGTCGGAAACTCGCGCGCAGACTAGCGCGCCTTACTCTAAATACTGATGTCAACAATTCTCGATATTCGTGCGCGCGAAATTCTGGACAGCCGCGGCAACCCAACAATCGAAGCTGACGTTACACTCACGAGCGGCGCTACCGGCCGCGCAGCCGTACCGAGCGGCGCGTCCACCGGTGAGCATGAAGCTCTGGAGCTGCGCGACGGCGATCCAGAGCGCTACGGCGGAAAGGGCGTCGAGCAGGCTGTGCAGAGTGTGGTCGAGCGAATCGCTCCGGCCCTGAACGGACTGGTGGCTTCTGACCAGGTCGCCATTGATCGCACGCTGATCGATCTCGACGGAACACCAAACAAGGGTAAGCTCGGTGCCAACGCAATCCTGTCTGTTTCACTCGCCGTCGCCCGCGCAGCGGCAGTCGATCATGACATGCCGCTCTACCGCTACCTCGGCGGCCCGATGGCGAGAACGCTGCCCGTTCCCATGATGAACATTCTCAATGGCGGCGCACACGCGACCAACACGGTTGACTTTCAGGAGTACATGATTGTTCCCGTTGGTGCGCAGAAGTTCTCAGAAGCGCTGCGCATGGGAACCGAGGTGTTTCATGCACTCAAGAAAGTGCTGGTGAAGCGGAAGATGTCCACTGGAGTAGGTGACGAAGGCGGGTTCGCGCCCGATCTCAAGAGTGATGAAGACGCACTCAAGGTTGTAGTCGAAGCGATCGAGAACGCCGGTTATGCGCCGGGTCGCGAGATCGCAATCGCATTGGATTGCGCGGCGTCAGAGTTGTTCAAGAGCGGCACGTACACGTTCAAGAAGAGCGGTGCGGGGACACGCGACGTAGATGGAATGATCGAGATGTACACCAAATGGCTGGACGAGTATCCAATCGTGTCGATCGAGGACGGACTTTCTGAAGACGATTGGGATGGCTGGGCAAAGCTTACCGCCGCGCTGGGCGATCGTGTGCAGCTCGTCGGCGACGATCTGTTCGTGACGAATACGCAGAGACTTGCTCGCGGAATCGAGAACGACGTCGGTAATGCGATTCTCATCAAGCTGAATCAGATTGGCACGCTGACCGAGACGCTCGAGGCGATCGAGATGGCGAGAGCCAATGGATATCAGTCGATCATCTCGCACCGCTCCGGAGAAACTGAAGACACGTTTATCGCGGATCTTGCTGTCGCGACCGGCGCTGGTCAGATCAAGACCGGCTCGGCCAGTCGCAGCGATCGTGTAGCCAAGTACAATCAGCTGCTGAGAATCGAGGAGCAGCTAGGCGAGTATGCCGAGTATCCCGGCGGATCGATTTACGGCCTGTAGCTGACAGGCAAGTGAAAAAACTTGTCTGGCTGCTAGTGATTGCTGCGGCGATTTTCTTTGCGATGCAGGGCGGGGAATACAGCACGCGGGATCTGTTCAAGCAGCGCGCCCGCAAGGAAAAAATGCAGGTTTCCCTGGATTCGCTGCAGCGGCGGGTGGATTCGCTGAAGTTGGTTAAAAAGGCCATCGAGACCGATCCAGCGGTGCAGGAGCGCATCGCGCGCGAGGAATTCGGGATGGTAAGGGGAGATAAGGAGCTCCTGTACCGTTTTGTGGAAGATTCTGTTGCAGTTCCACCCCGCCGATAGGTTGATTCTGGTATCCGCCCCGCTTATGTTCCAGTTCTATCGCGGGGTGGAGCAGCCTGGTAGCTCGTCGGGCTCATAACCCGAAGGTCGCGGGTTCAAATCCCGCCCCCGCCATACCGCAAGCGGCCGGTCCGAGAGGGCTGGCCGTTTGTGTACAAAAGCAAAACCTGGTTACAGGGCAGGGTAGCTCAGCTGGTTAGAGCGCACGACTCATAATCGTGAGGTCGGGAGTTCGAGTCTCCCTCCTGCTATTTCGATCCTTATTGCAACGCACTCGCCAGCCGGGTGCGTTTTTTTTTGTTGCTCCCCAGCGCGCTTATTGCAAGCTGAAAGGCATGACACTTTCGTCTCCTATCGCACACTCACGCGCAGCAGCTGTGATGCTTTGTGCTGCGCTTTTCCTTGCATGTGGAGAAGCGACGCCGCCGGGAGATAAGCTGCCCCAAGTCCAGCCAATCGCGCTGCCTTTGGTAGACAGAGTAGTGTTCCAGACAAATCGCACGGATTCGCTGTATGACGTCTCGTTGATGACGCTCGACGGAACAATCCTTCGACAATTAACCGACAGCACCACGCGTGATCGCTGTCCTTCGCTTTCACCGGATGGCAACTGGATCGCATTCCATCAGGTATCGCGATCTGCGCTCAAAACGCCTGTGTTTCCCGCACTGCAGGACTCTCTGGTTTTGATGCGCGCTGACGGGACGAACCGTGCCGCAATTGCGGAGCTGGAACGGTATGCGACGTTGGGC
>JANLYJ010000130.1:0-9344 GCA_031365555.1 Gemmatimonadaceae bacterium
CGCCAAGCGGCTGCTGCCCGGCAACGACCTGTGCATGAAGTGCCACACCCCCGGCGGCTTCCCCAACGCCCCCGTCATCGCCTGTTCTGCTCGGGCTCTTTTACGTGAAATCACGTCTGAACTTTTCTCTTTAGGCTCGACTGCTGCCGCAGGCAGCAGTCGCATTTACCGCTGTGGCCTACCCGGCGGATTCTCGCTCTTGAATACGTCGCGATTGAGCTGAACGAACTCCTTCAGGTTTGCAGGAACATCCTCTTCAGGAAAAATCGCTGTGACCGGACACTCGGGCTCACAAGCTCCGCAGTCGATGCACTCATCAGGATGGATGAATAGCTGGTCGGGACCCTCATAAATGCAGTCTTCCGGGCACACGTCAACGCATGCGCGGTCTTTGGTTCCCTTACAGGCTTCGGTTATTACATAGGGCATTCGTCAATCCGGTTGCGGCTGTGTTCTGGAATTCGAAAAATAGGCCGACAGTTGGTAATATCAACCTTCCCGCCAACTACTTCTCTTCCGGCCGACCGAACATTAGCTGAATGAACGGGAGGTCTTCGGGCTTGGAGAAGACATACAGGTGGTCACCGACCGCCAGAGTGGTGGAAGGCTTTGGAGGGATGAGATTGCTCCCTCTCACAATCAGTGTCGCCCCGGCACTCTCTGGAAAGGGGATGTCCTCCAGCTGAACACCGGCCAGATCCAGATCCTCATCGATGTAGAACGACGACAGCGCTTCCCGGAGTGGCTGCAGTGACTCGATCTCGAGCACTGCGCGCGGCATCGGGGGATCGCCCGATTCGAGTCCGAGCTTTTGCGTTACCCACTTTACTGTCATGCCCGGGATCAGCGCATTGACCACCACAATGAAAAAGACGAGATCGAAAATCTTTTCGGAACCCGATGCGCGGCTCAGGATTACAAAGGTCGCCAGGACAATTGGTACCGCACCGCGCAATCCGACCCACCCTACATAGGCTACGTCCTTCATTGGATAGCGGAACGGAGCGAGACTCAGAGCTGTGACGAGTGGCCGCGCGATGAATGTAAGGAACACTGCTAAAATGAGTCCCGGAACTGCAACGTCTATCATTCGGGACGGATACACGAGTAATCCGAGTACCAGGAACATCGCGATCTGGGCAAGCCACGCCAGAGCGTCATGAACGCGTAGCAAGCCGGTGCGATACGGCAGAACCCCATCTCCGAGAATTACCGCCGCGATATACACTGAAAGAAATCCGCTTCCGCCGAGCACCGTAGGGGCGCCGAAGGAAAGGAGTGCGAAGGAAACCATCAGCGCGACGTAAAGACCGCCGGCCGCGAGCCGTACTTTGCCCAGGATCCAGCGCCCACCGAATCCTATGCCCACACCAAATGCTGCGCCCACTGCTATGTGAAGGACAACTTCGCCACCCACACGCAGACCGTTCATGTCGCCGGGATTCAGCAGATTCGCCGTGAGCACGGTCGTCAGGATGACGGCCATCGGATCATTCAGTCCCGACTCTGCTTCGAGTGTGAGGCCGACACGACGCTTGAGATGAATGCCGCTGTTGCGCAGCACTGCGAATACAGCTGCTGCGTCTGTTGGAGATACAACCGCGCCAAGCACAAGCGCGAATGTCCATGGAAACCCTAGAGCGTGCGCTGCCGTAGCTACAAGAAGCGCGGTCCCGAGTACTCCGAACGTCGCAAGGACCGATGCAGGCGCGACGTATTTGCGGAGCGATGCGACGGGAGTGTTCAGTCCCGCGTCGAAGAGAATCAGGAGCAGGGCGAGAGTTCCCAGTCTCGCCGCAGTCTCATAGCTGTCGAACGCGATCCCGCCGATTCCTTCCGAACCGGCGAGAATCCCAATGACCAGAAAAATCAGGGCGACGGGAACACCGCTGCGTTCCGAAGCCCTGCTGAACAGAACGCTTACTCCGAGAAGAACACCAATAACGGTGACAAGAACCGCAGTGGCAAGCGGCTCAGTTGCGGGCATGTGCCCTCAATTCCTATCGCCGCCAGGGCGGAAGCTCACCAACTTTTCTTTTCAGGTCTGTGTTTTCACGATAGAAAGTTGCGGTCCGGCCAATGACCTGAACCACATCCGACGATGTAGCCAGAGCCAAAGCCTTGGCAGCTTCCTTTGGCTCCATCGATGCTCTCGGCTGCAGCTTTACCTTGACTAGCTCATGTGTCCGAAGCGCATCGTCGAGCGACTTGATCAGCGAAGGGGAGAGACCATGCTGACCAACGTGGACCGTCGGTGACAGGTGATGTGCTTCTGAGCGGAGCTCAGCGCGCTCTTTCCCCTTCACGTGAGCGGCGCCCCGTGCGCGCCATTGTTCAGGTAGAACATTATCAGTCCCAGGACAATCAGGATTACCATCAATGCAGCGATACGCCGGCGCGTATTGCGCACAGCACGCCAGACTTCCTCGTCCAGGTAGTACTCGCCTTCGTGGACCTCCCTGATTACGGCGCGCCGATGCAGCCGCTTGAAGGCGAAATCGTCTTCCATGATCTGCATATCTCTCAGCGACTTCGCGGTATCCGGCGAAAGCGCGCCTGAGTCCCTGAAGTAGTCCACCAGATCATTTTCTTTTTTCCGAATGATTACCGCAATTGCGGGTGCGCCCATTGCTACCTCCCCCCTTTTCCTTCGATCCTGAAGAATGGCCGAACATCAACCGGCGTACCAGACCACCAGGGCTTATTTCCTGTCCTGATCTTCATTGCCTGAAAGTGGAGATGAGGTGTGTCGGGCGGCGCGTTTCCGCTTGTACCGACATATCCAAGCACGTCTCCGGCTCTTACCTCGAGGCCTACAGTAACCGCGTCCGAGTAACGCTCCAGGTGCGCATAGTAAAACACGAATTTTCCGGATTCGTCGAGCGTATACACTGTAATTCCGCCCAGCGCATTCTGACTCATCCTGAACACGCGTCCACGACCTACTGAAAGTACAGGAGTTCCACGCGGCGCGAGGATATCAGTAGCAAGATGCACACGCTGACCATCGCGGGGCTCATTAAAGGAGTCACGAATCTGGTCGGGACGGATGCCATCCACCGGAACCATCAGTGGATTGCGTTCCAGGTATTCGATATCCGCGGCTTCGAGTGCGAGTGGAGCTGGAGGAGCGGCGACCGGAGCAGGCGGTCGATAGCAAGCTGCGGCAATCCACACCAGAACTGCCGCAGCCCCCGCTCCATTTCGCACTAGACCGGTACTACTTCCTGTTCGGAAACATTGCCAATCAACTCAGCGTCCATTTCACGCGCGAGCTGAGCGATCCCTTCTTCGATAGTTCTGCTGTGATGCATCGAGCAGAATCGTGGTCCGCACATTCCGCAGAATTCCGCGCTCTTGAAATATTCAGCGGGAAGTGTCTCGTCGTGATATTCCTGAGCGCGATCCGGATCCAGACTTAAACGGAACTGCTCCTTCCAGTCAAAGCTGTACCGCGCTCGCGAAAGTGCATCGTCGCGATCACGCGCGCCTTTTCGGCCACGCGCTACATCTGCAGCGTGCGCTGCGATCTTGTACGCAATTACTCCATTTCGAACGTCTTCTGCGTTTGGAAGTCCGAGATGTTCCTTCGGAGTCACATAGCAGAGCATGTCTGCCCCGAACCAGCCAATCATCGCGGCACCAATGGCACTGGAGATGTGGTCGTAGCCGGGCGAGATGTCGGTAACGAGTGGTCCGAGCGTGTAGAATGGCGCCTCGCCGCAAATCTCTTTCATCCGCTTCACGTTCATCTCGATCTGGTCCATCGGAATATGGCCCGGACCTTCGACCATCACCTGCACATTCTTTTCCCATGCCCGGTGCGTGAGCTCGCCAAGCGTGTCGAGCTCGGCGAACTGCGCGCGGTCGGAAGCATCGTGCAAACATCCCGGACGAAGGCTGTCTCCCAGCGAAACCGTCACGTCGTAGTGCGCCAGGATTTCCAGCACTTCATCGAAATGCTCGTATAGCGGATTCTGCTTGCGATGCGCCATCATCCACACAGCGTGCAGTGACCCGCCGCGGCTGACGATACCCGTGATACGTCCGTGAACGAGAGGCAGATGCTCGAAAAGAATTCCGGCATGAAGGGTCATGTAGTCCACACCCTGCTTCGCCTGATGTTCGATCATGTCGAGCAGGTCCTGCGCGGTGAGCTCTTCCAGCTCTTTCTCCCACTTTCCATCGGGGCCGCCCTGCACCGCCTGATAGATCGGCACAGTTCCGATAGGAACGGGCGACGCGGCAATGAGTGCCTGCCTGATTCCATCTATGTTGCCGCCAGTCGAAAGATCCATGACCGTGTCGGCGCCATACTTGATTGCGGTGGCGAGCTTCTCGAGCTCTCCATTCACATCGGAAGACACCTGCGAATTTCCGATGTTCGCGTTGATCTTTACGCGGGAGACCTTTCCGATCGCCATCGGATCGAGCGAGCCGGCGAGGTGATGAATGTTGGCCGGGAGAGTAAGTCTTCCTCTCGCTACTTCTGCACGAACAAGCTCAGCATCAAGCTCTTCACGTTCAGCAACTCTTCGCATCGCATCGGTGATCTCACCGCGGCGAGCGTAATACATCTGCGTACGTGTTTCCATTACGACTCCCTACGCCGGTACTAACCGGGTCAGGTTCTGAGGGACTCTCTCAGCCGCGCTTCGTCCGCCGCGCGTTTCGCGGCCGGGGCGGCACCCCTGTCTGCCTTCAAATATACTCTTGGGCCGACGGTCGCCTATAACCCAAAACTCGTAACCCAAAACTGATGACCCGCGACTGCGGTTTTGAGTTATCGGTTGTCGGGTTGTGAGTTATGGGTCTGGCCGTCAAACTGGTTATGCTTAGCATAGACGACTAAACAACTGGGGTTATATGAATCGCAAGGGATCTGCAGTATGGAATGGCGGACTCAAGGATGGCAAAGGAACCGTATCAACCGAAAGCGGCACGCTGACCAATGCTCAATATTCGTTCAGCACCCGCTTTGAAGACGGGAAGGGCACGAACCCGGAAGAGTTGATCGCCGCAGCACATGCGGGATGTTTCTCGATGGCGCTCTCGGGACAGCTGAACGCAGCAGGCCTCGCACCGGAAAGCATCAATACAACGGCAACTGTTACCGTCGAGAAAGTTGAGGGCGGCTTTGGAATCACGGCGATCGCTCTCGAAGTTCGCGCGCGGGTACCTGGCGCCGACAGTGAAAAGTTTCAGACGGCTGCTAAGAATGCCAAGGAAGGCTGCCCGGTCTCGAAAGTTCTCAATGCGAAGATCTCGATGAACGCAGTGCTCGAGCAGTAAATAACGCTGGCCGAACTAGCGCGAATTCGCGCTAGTTGTCCAGCCGCCGGTAGCGGTACACATCTCCACGGTACTCGACCACCATACGATTACCGCTCACCGACGCGGCTGCGATATCTCGCGTGCGACTGTCAGTGAGATAATAGTCACTTCCGTTCCGGTCCCAATACCCGAAATCGGTGTACGACTCGAGTCGGACCGCCCCATTGTTTGAAGTAATGCGGAATGTGTACTGGTTGGTGTACGTTCCGTTCGACTCGATCAGAAAAACGTCAGTCACAATTTCTGTCGACTCGAAACTGTTCGCATCGAACAGGGCGGGAATGTTGTCGCCATTGTATTGCTCGATCGACCAGGTGCCGATCGGACGAGTGCCGATTCCAAAAGCGTCTGTGCATGACGCAAGTGGAACCAGAACAGCTAGAAGAGCAATCCTGAGAAATCGCGCGACATGCATGGCATAATCACCTAGAGCTGGACCGAGAGAGGCTCGGTCAGCCTGATCGCAATCCTTCCACCCGACGGAATACAGCCGTCATAGTGTGAGTTGCGTGCTGCAATCACAGCGCCTGCAGCTGCGCCTGTTGCCGCACCGATTACGGTAGATCTGGTGCGTCGGCCGAGAATCTGTCCTGCGATTGCTCCAATCGCGGCACCGGTGGCAACCTTGCGTGCATCGTCACTGCCGCTTTCCGCGCGAATGCGATCCACCTGTGCAGACGTGACATCCGATGCGACCTGATAGGTACGACCATTGATGTTGATCGAGCGAACTGCGAGCTCGAGCTGCACGGGATCGTTCGGTCCGTCGGAACGGGAAGCGCGGGTGATCTCGACTATTGCTGTAGCACCGGCCGGAATCGAGGCGCCGTTCGTTCCCTGAACTGATTCAACAAGCGTCGCAGTGAACCGATCGCCAACGGAATTGGTGTTGGTGCATACGCGCTGTCCTGCATAGAGCGAGATCTGCTCGCCAGTGCCGATTACACCAAGCTGACGCTCCGAGCCGCGCGCATTCTCCGTGACGACATTGCCATTCTCAGTCACGATTGGCTGCTGGATTGGAGTAGCAGCAGGAGCTGACTGAGTGCGTCGCGCGACCGGCGGCTGCGCCTGACGTCCGGTCGCACGGTCAACGACGCGAATCTTTGGCGCAGGCGCGGGGGCAGACCCGGTCGCCGGGGTTTGTACCGCGTTTGCAGGCACGTCCTGCAGCTGTGGCTGCGAGAGTGTGTCAGCGTTTGCCAGGGCCAGGTCACGTGTGAGCGAGGTGTCCTGCGCGAGAATGTCCTCGTTCTTTTTATCACTGCTGCAGGCCCCAAGCGCGAGCGCTGCCGATAGAAAAATGAGTTTGGATCCCGAGAATTTCATTCTGACTACCGAGTGCGGCCCGAGACGCGGCCAGGAAATGTTCCGCGAATCACGGGAAACCTGTTGTTGATGGAGATGGGCGGACGGCTTGCTCCTCTCTGTCCTGGTGGCTCGCAGTGGTCTTCGCCGGCGCTGCCTCCACGCAGTATTACTCCGAAAATCGTTCCGATACCGACACCGACTCCAATGCCGCCGCCGCCATTACCACGGCCGTCGCCATTTCCACCTGGCATCGATGTCATGACCGGGGTTGGACGGGGAGCCACTGGCGCATCGTCATTCGTTGCGACAGGCGCCGTGCTGACCGACTGAAGCTCTGTATCAGAAGTCGGCACGTCGGCCTGAGCTTCTACAGGTGCAGGTGCGCCGGTCTCTGCCTGACGGTGTCGTACAGCGCGCTGCGAAGCCGCGATCTTTTTCGGCGCGGGCGCTGACTGCTCGATGGAAGAAACGATCTGCTGCGACTGGGCGCCGCTCGAAGCCAGGGCCAATCCGTCAGAGCTCGCTGCGACATCGAGATCTTTCTTCAGGTCGTCGCTCATCGAGTCGCTCTTTGAGCTACAGCCTGCTGCGATAAGGACTGCCGCCGTGATGAACAGTTTTCTTTTCATAGGATCCTTCGTCCTCGGTTTGATGCCGCAGAGAGCAACGCATGCGCCATGTGTTAAACCCGAATCCAGCGGGCTGACACCATTGCCTGTCACCCGCGCAGGACAAACGTGTCCCAGTGTCTGGACGAAAAATTCGCAAGTTTACACGGGCTGCTGTTTCCGTGTTGTTAACTTCGGGAACAGCTGTTGCCTTGACCGGTCAATAATGTTCTACACTTCCAGACTGCTGCGTTCCCTGCTTCCCGCAATCGGGATCTCAATACTTGTCGGCGCATGCGACAAGAGCGACGGTGCAAATCTGTCGCAGGGCGAACGCACAGCGATAGCCGATTCCATCAAGCGCACCGTCGTCGCTGCCTACGACCTGAAGAAGCCGGATGTCGTCTCCAGCATGATGAGCCTCTATCCAAAATCCGGTCGCGTCATTTCTGCCGGGTCGGGAAGCGCGACGACCACGCGTCCGGAACTGGAGGCTCAGATCAAGAGCTTCTGGGACCGTGTCGGGAAAAACATGCAGAGTCCAAAGTGGGAGTGGACTTCAATGAACTTGGACGTGCTGTCGCGCACATCAGCCGTTATGACGGCAACGTACCGGGTGCCCCATTTCACTCCGATGGGGCAACCGCACGTTATCGGCGGAGCATGGACCGCCGTTTTTCAGTTGCGAAATGGAAGGTGGGTGATCATCCAGGAACACCTGTCGGATTCACCCACCCCTTGAATCAGCCTTCGCTGCCGCCGGAACCGTCTACAGAGCTTCTTAGCTCCTGATTCATCTGAGCTTCACCGGTGATGATCGCCTTCCAGGTCATCTCCTGGCCCTTTCTGTATCCTTTCTGCGTGAGCTTCACCCCTTCTGGGGAGATAGCAACCATGTATGCTTGCCCATCAACCTCGATTTCGCGCTTGAGAGTCTTGTCCAGTTTAGTCGCCATCAGTCCTTTCCGGTTTGGGTAATTCGGAGACGTGCTTAAATAACATAGCCCCTCACTGTGTCTTTTTTCCAGATAGCTCGTCTGTAAAGGCCTATTACAGCGGCGCTGGCCCGATTCGGGCGGAGGAGGTGGTATGACAGCTCCCATAACTAATTCCCTGCAAAATGGACCGGAAAACCGGCCCATCTACCTCATTTTCGAGTTTGAGCGTCGAGCCTATCCCATTGGCAGCGACCCATTCACGATTGGACGGGCCGGGTCGTGCGACATCGTCATACGAGAGCCAGCCGTTTCCAGAATCCACGCCGAAGTTAGCCGGACCAGCGATGATGTCGTCATCAAATCGTTTGGGGCGACACCCACCGTGGTCAACGGAGCGCCGATCGACGGGGAAACCACCCTCCATCAGGGCGACGCGGTTGAAATCGGTTCCGCGAAGCTGACGTTCAATGAGTTTTCCCTTCCGCTCGGCGTCGCCATTGTAGACAAGACGAGAAGAAAGGGAGTTGTCGAGGAAGATGTAGCCAATCGCCGGCCGACGATAACCAACCCAATACTTTCAGGGCGGGCCAATCCGAATCAGGCACCTGGGCGCAAACTTTTCAAGCCCGCGCTGATTGTCGGAATATTGCTCGTGGTTGCCGCTTACTTCTTCGGAGTGATGCTCCGTTAGTCGACGAGCTGTTTGGTGAAGCGATGCAGAACCATTGCCTCGAGCGCTTCCCGAAGTTCGTCCAGCTCGATCATCTCCAGAACGTCTGCGGCGAAGGCATAAGTGAGCAGCTGCCGCGCACGCACGTCGCCAATTCCGCGGCTTTTCATGTAAAACAGTCCCACTTCATCGAGACGTCCAACAGTTGCACCGTGGGTGCACTTCACGTCATCGGCGAAAATTTCGAGCTGGGGTTTCGTGTCAATCCGCGCCCTGTCAGACAGGAGCAGGTTGTTGTTGCTCTGCTTGCCATCCGTCTTCTGCGCTTCGGGATGAACGTAAACCTTTCCATTGAAAACGCCGTGTGACTCTCCGTCCAGAATTCCCTTGTACACTTCGTGGCTTGGGCAATTCGGCTGCACGTGCTCGATGCTTGTCTGATGATCCACATGTTGCTTTCCATCGACCAAGTACAAACCGTTC
>JANLYJ010000334.1:0-3708 GCA_031365555.1 Gemmatimonadaceae bacterium
GACCGGTGAAGTCATTCGGTCGCTCAAGCCTTACAGAATGGGCGCCAATGCGCCTGACTCCATTGTCAATGAGGCGGTGGATCCGGTAATGGGGATCGTTGAGTACATAACCAATCCATGGTTAGGCAGGGTGATGATTCCATCGGGTGATCCGCCCCGGCTCTCTGCGGTCCGGGAGATCGGTGCAGCAATCCCGGAATGGAGACTGCCCGATAGTGCTGCGTTGGCGCGTTCGCGCGGGCACGTGAGAAACGCACTTCACATTGATCCGGGTTTTCGGCAGGGAAAACTGTGGCTGGCCTACTCATTCGTGCGCGAGGGACAAATCCGATATCTGCCCGTCAAGGCCGAGAGTCTTCGAACTCTGTTATCGGAAATAGCTCCCCTCGCCGCGAGTTTTTCTCCATTTGAATCCGCCTTTAGCACTGTGATCGTTGAGCGAAGCACGACAGCAGGGGGTCTGGACGCGTTGAGAAAAATCGTTGCCCTCGCGCCGCATTCCGCTTTCACGGTGGAGCTTGCGGAAATTCTGCTTGACCAGAATCGTCCGCGGGAGGCGATACGACTGATGCGCTCCGTTGATTCCACGAATATTTCGGCGGAGCGGAATCGTGACCGACATTTCTTGATTGGTTTGATTCAGCATTACGTGGGAGATTACGAAGGCGCACTGGCTGAGGCCGAGGCCATGTCACCCACTGGACAATACGACATCAACGCCATTCGTGTGAAGGCGTCCGCGCACGCAGCACTGGGCCGTGTTGACGAGCTGAAGCCCATGTTGCGTGATCTGCCATCGCTGCAGACAGACGGGCTGTACGGGTTCGCAGGTGACGTTCTTCTCACCGTCGGTAGTGAGCTTGCGGCGCACGGTCATCCGGCCGAAGCCCGCACGTTTTTTGAGTCTGCGGTTCGTTGGTTCGAGACACGCACGCCAGGAGAAATGCGGAATAGGGAAGTAAAATTCCGCGCGGGCTTCGCTTACCTCTCTGCAGGTCGACTGGACGAAGCGTCGCAAATATTCGACAGTCTGCATGCCGCGGCCCCGGACATCATCCTTTATATTGGAATGCCAGGCCGCATTGCGGCGCTTCGCGGAGACACCGCAAAAGCAGAAAAAGTCATGCAGGAACTTGCGAACCTACCCGCGCTCAGGTTTGGCGGAACGCCTACGTACGAGCGAGCCGCAATCGCGGCCAACTTGCATCGTCGTGACGAGGCCATTCGGCTTCTGCAGGAGGCGTTCTCGCAGGGAATCGGGTTCCTGTATCGGGGGCGCCTGCACTGGTTTAATGATTTTTCCTGGCTGCGCGGGGATCCCGCGTTCAAGGCGCTGGTCACACCGCAAGGATAGCACGCAAAACGATGAGCCCCGCTTAGATCAACTCCTATCCCTGGTGATGCGCCAGTTAACAACTGGCCGGATAAAGTTCGAGCGAAATTAATTGCGACGTTCCGAGCTGCATTTTCCCATAAAGGCTTATGCTACCTGGTCGCCCGAACGGATGCTTCAAGCGTCGCGGCCCAGTTCAATATCACTTTCAGCGAGCGACGTTCGGCGCCGTCTCCGAGACGTAGCAGAAGAAATCGACCGTCTGGTCCAATGGACCAGTCCTGGTTCGGACGAATTTTCAACAACGCTGTCGAATTTCCAATCTGCCCCGTCGCCGGGTCAATTTGCGTTCGAACGAACTGTCCTCCCGTGACATATGTGAGAGAGCGTCCGTCCGGTCCCCATCTGGCGTCGGTGCCACCCTGGGTGGTTACCTGTTCCGGGGCCACGCCCGGATTGACGGGTAACGACATGACAAAAATCTCGGATCGGCCAGATTCGGTCGACGAATACGAAAGCCAGCGTCCGTTGGGTGAGATTTGGGCGTTGGCTTGGTTTGCAGACGACGATACGAGTTTGAGTGGGGGAGTTTTGTCTGACGGATCCAGGGAAGAGGCGAATATGTCTTCGTGTCCCCCTGTCTGGTCACCATACACGACTGTTTTTCCGTCTTGAGTTACAGAATACGGAGTCTTGTCACGCGGCGAAGTAATAAGAAGTTGTTCCGGCGACGTACCATCTACGGAGCGCTTGAAAATTTCGTACTGGGGTACATCCCGTCTATAAATGATTTGCCTGCTATCAGGAGTCCACACCAGCTCGCCTTCGACCTGCTCTGTCCGCGTAAGACGGGTGTAAAGTTTTCGCTGCCGGTTAAAGATCCAGACGTCACCGTCCCGTACTAGCGCAATTGCCTGGTTGTCGGGCGACGCGACTGCGGACGTTATGCGCGCGGCTGAATCGAGTGCAGGCTCTTCGTTTCCTGCGGCATCTGTCCAAATGACTTCCACACTGCGCAGTACGTCTTCCCTGTAGACCAGGGTACCTGTTTCTGAAACGGCGAATCCGGCCCATCCGTTGGAAGCGCGTGTCTCAACCTCGATTGGGAGCGCGACCGGAGAACCTGATGTCTTCAGGCGTCCAGCATTAAACGGAACTGCCATGATGGTGGAACCGCGCGCAAATACCAGGTAGCCGTCGACGTACCTGCCAAAGTATCCGCCCCGGAAGATGACTTCCCGCTTCCCGGTCTTGAGTGAGATTACTTCCAGGTTGGATCTGTTGGCCGGTGTCGTGTAGTTGGTGAATAACACGTGATCGCCGTCCGGCAGAAGCTGGGGCCACCAGTGTCCCAACTCGTTCTTTTTGCGGTCGGGAGTGGTGAGCGTAGCTGTATCTGTACCGTCCGCTGCCACTCTGTAGAGGCCGGTATCGTAGTCCTTGAGGTACACGATCGCCTTGTTACCCACCCAGGTGAGGTGCGGCCAGTTGGACGTGGCAATTGGCAAAGGATTCCTTCCTGCGACCGGTACAGTAAAGACATTCTCCCTGTTCCCGAAACTCAATGACTTGTCATCGGCGGAAAATTCAGCTGAACCTGAGCCGGCCCCGGAAGAACCTGAAACGATCCGAAGCGTATCGCCGTCCAAACGACGAAGGGCGATTAGACTTTTTCCATCCTGCATGACACCCATGGCGACTGTCATACCGTCATGAGATATACCTAACACGTCAGTCGGTCCCGGCGGCATTTGCATGGTCCCCGGCAAGTCGATTGACAGGTAAATGGGACCGGCCGTCGCGCGTCGAAGCGAAAGCCCATATGCTGCTGCAACCGCGGCAAGAATCAGCACTATCGCCGCCCAGGGAAACCACTTTGACATACGGGGCTGCCACCGTCCGCTGAGATTTGATTCTGCGCGAATTGCTGAACCTGCGGTTACGGCGAAATCGGAGGTAACCAAAGCCCTGCTGAATTCAGCGGCGGAACTGAACCTGTCAGCGGGAAGCTTTTCGAGAGCTTTTAAAACCGCAGCATTTACATTTTGCGGAATTGATTTTCGCTGCGCGGTGAGGGACCGCGGCTGTTCCGACATGACCCTGGCGACTACAGCCTGTATGGTTGGCCCTGTGAATGGAGCTTCGCCAACAAGCATCTCATACGTGACTGCGCCGAGGGCGTACACGTCTGCCCGTCCGTCGATGGACTTTTCACCCATGGCCTGCTCAGGAGCCATATAGTGTGGAGTGCCGAGGGACAGTCCAGTCTGTGTCATTCGGGCGCCACCAGCAGCGGTTACTGCCAATGCTATTCCGAAATCAGCCACCAGCGCATGATCCTCATGCAGGAGGATATTCTCCGGCTTGATATCGCG
>JANLYJ010000173.1:0-2725 GCA_031365555.1 Gemmatimonadaceae bacterium
ACTGCTTCGGCAGGTCGGGTTTGGTGATCTCACCGTACACGGGATAGTTCGCGCTGACCGCGCGCACCTGCACGAGTCGCGTCGCAGTCGTCCGTGGCACCACTGCCATCGAGGGAAAGCTTGTGACGCGGGCAAAGGTTACGCCCTTACGCGTGAGCGTATCTAGCAGCTTCTGCGTCGAGTCAAAAAGCGGACGCCGCGTCTGAATGGAGATGTCACCACCGAGCAGCGCGCGCGACTGCTCCTGAATCGACGATGTAACGTTCGACGCATACGAATCGATCGCGACCAGCGCTGCGGCGCCCAGCGAGATGGACGACATGTAAAGCAACAGTCGGCGTCGTGCCGATCGGCTCTCGCGCCACGCCAGGCGTGCGAGCGAAAAAAAATTCTTCGGAATCACAAAAGTTTGATGATCAGGAATGAACTGCTGGAACCGACGGTTAAACAGCGATTCAAATAGATCACGCCAACGATCCAACTGCGTGATTGGCGGTATCCTCGACTACGATACCATCGCGAAGACGGATTGTACGCGCGGCGTGTGCGGCAATATTCTGGTCGTGAGTGACGAGGATGACAGTCGAACCTTCGTTCTTGTTTATGCTCTCGAGAAGCTCGACGATCTTGCCACCTGTAACGCCGTCGAGGTTTCCGGTGGGCTCGTCCGCGAATAAGATGCGCGGAGAGTTGGCGAATGCGCGCGCGATCGCGACGCGCTGCTGTTCGCCACCCGAAAGCTGGGTGGGGAAGTGGTGTCCTCTTCCGCTCAGTCCGACACGCTCGAGCAGATCGCGCGCACGTACGTCGGCACCGCTTTCGCCGCGCAGCTCCAGGGGAACCTGAATGTTTTCCTGGGCCGTCAGTGTTGGGATGAGCTGAAAACTCTGGAACACGAAGCCAACTTTCTCGCCCCGCAGTCGCGCCCGTCCATTCTCGGATAGCTGCGTGAGGTCCGCGTCATCCAGGAATATTTTGCCGCGTGTCGGGGTATCCAGTCCAGCGAGCAGCCCGAGCAAGGTGGTTTTCCCACTGCCCGAGGGTCCAACGATTGCCACAAAGCTTCCCTGAGGAATCTCGAAGGTGACGTCGCGGAGAACTGCGAGTTGGTTGTCGCCGCTCTTGTATTCCTTGGTAACTTCCTTTGCTATGAGCATGAAACGTTTATGTGTTTTTTTGTGGGTGGGCCTTGCTGCATGCGGGTCCGAAAGAAATATGGACGATCGGGCACCGGCGCGTGAAAGTGCACCTGCAGCCGCGCCTGTGAAGGCGCCTTCCAAGATGACTACGCAGAAACCCACTGTTTTGTTTTTTGGAACCAGTCTTACCGCGGGCTACGGTCTTCAGCCCGACCAGGCCTTCCCTGCGCAAATCCAGAAAAAGGCGGAGCAGGCGGGACTTCCGATCGTCGCTGTGAACGCAGGATTGAGCGGTGAGACGTCGGCCGGCGCTCTAAGGCGGATCGACTGGGCGCTGAAGACGCCGGCAGATGTAATTGTGATCGAAACCGGGGCGAATGATGCACTCCGCGGACTAAGTGTGGACGCGGCAAAATCGAACATCGATCAGATCGTGCAGAAGGCGAAAAGTGCCCAGCCCAATGCGAAGATAGTCCTGGTTGAAATGCTCGCCCCTCCGAACCTGGGCCGGGCGTACACAGCTGGATTCCAGGAGATGTATTCGTCGGTAGCAAAGAAGGAGAAGGTCACCCTGGTTCCATTTTTTTTAGATGGTGTCGCGGGGCGGCCTGAGCTGAATCAGGAGGACGGGGTGCATCCCAATGCTGCCGGGGCAAAGCTCGTAGCGGAGAACGTTTGGAGAGTGCTTAAGCCGGTCGTCTCCGGGCTCAACAAATAGGTGGCGACGCGGGGGGCGCGGGGTTCTCGCGGGGAGCGCGGGGAACTGCAAATTGCTGGTTAACAACAGTGAAATATTGGAGCGCGAGCAAAGACCCCTCGGTTTCCTTCCCGCGCCCCCCGCGATATCCCCGCGCCCCCCGCGTGACACTCAAATGCCAGCCCTTAATTGATTTAGCGCCCCCGGAAAGCTAATTTTAAAGGCTGTATCCGTTTACCGGTTAGTACCTCAAGCACAAGCACTTATGGCTGTTCCAGCAACCCAAATTAGAAGAGGCATGGTCATCGTTTTCGAGGGTGAGCCGTGCAGAATTCTGGAGTTCCGTCACCATACGCCCGGCAACCTGCGCGCAATGGTTCAGGCGAAGCTCAAGAACCTTCGCAGTGGCTCATCCTTCGAGCACCGTTTTCGCGCCGCCGATTCAATCGAAAAGGCGTCGATGGAAACACAGGAGCTCGAGTTCATGTACAAAGGTGGCGATACCTACCACTTCATGAACGTTCAGAACTACGATCAGATCGAGCTCGACGAAGAGTCACTCGGCGACAATGCGCAGTGGATGCAGTCGGGAATGAAGATCATGGCCGAGTACTACAACGGCCGTCCGATCGGCATCCAGCTCCCGAACTTCATGGTGTTCGAGATCGTGGAGACGGCGCCGGTGATGAAGACGGCCACCAAGAACGCGTCGAGCAAGCCGGCGAAGCTGGACAACGGCGTGATGGTCAACGTGCCGGAGTTCATCAGCACGGGCGAGAAGGTGCGCGTGAACCCGGCGACGGGCGAATACATGGACCGCGCCAAGTAAGGCGCGCCGGGGACCGCGCGAAGTAGCGCGGAACGGCCACGGCCGCCCGGGTTGATAAGC
>JANLYJ010000175.1:0-7743 GCA_031365555.1 Gemmatimonadaceae bacterium
CATCCGAGCCCGACACCGGCGAGTAATCGGATTGGGAAAGTTTCCCGTAAATCAGATTCGCCGAGAGCTTGGCGAACCATAGATCCAGCGGCTGGTTGGTCGATATGAAAAGGTGTTCGAATCCCGCGGCATTGCGTCCAAGTGCAAATGGAAAGGATGAAGCGGGCCCCCAGATGCGGTGTGCATTGGACACGCCGGCTTTGAACCACGGGTATTCAACGCGCAGCTCCGATTCACCCAGGTCAAACCGCGAATAGGATCCGCTGCCGAATCTCTGCGGAAGATCGATCGCCTGGGCGAGCAGCGGCTGTCCAGTTCGGTAAATACCGTTTCCGCTCAGCCCGTTATTGAGAAGAGGGAAAGAAGCATTCTGTGCCCAGAACACAATCGGGTTCAGCTGCAGTACCAGCGGACCCGCGCGTGCGACCCCGCCAGCGTCGGCCGCAATGGTTAGTCCACGACCTGCCCAAACCGCCCCGTCATTGATGCCGAAGGGAAACCCGCTGTTAACGCGGGTCGTAAGGTTTACCGGAAACGCGGTCCACTCGACCAACGACGATTTCTGTGTTTTTGACTGAAAGCGCGCGTGCCAGGGATTCACACCCGTCGGAACGAGGCGCTGGCTTCGCAGGACCGAGAGCTCTCGTACACCCCACGCTGCCGGTGCCACCGAGCCCGTGGTCTGCAGATAGCGCAGGTATTCGTCCAGCTCACTTCCCGGAGAAATTGAAGGGAAAGTGGAAGCAGTGCGCGTCTCCTGAGCCTGGAGTCGCACAGATATCAAAATGAATGCGGCCGCTATCACTGAATAGCGCACGTACCTAGCTTTCATCATCCAATGCAATTTATGTCAACGCGCGTGACAATGGGCCGCCTTGCGCGAGCGGTGATGGTCGTATCGGCGTTCGGCGCAGCGTCAGCCATTCATGCGCAGCTCCCGCGGCCTTCGCTTCCCACCATTTCTGTGCGACCAGTCGTCTTTGTCATAAGCGACAGTGTCGATCAGCTCCGGCTTCGTTCGCTGACAGATGCAGGGTATGGATTTCCGCTTCTTCGCAGCACATCCACCCTGACCGCTCCGCTCGCGGGCAACTATTGGCAGCCGAAGATTTCCTTCGTCTCGCCACGCGTAATGGTTGTGGATAATTCGGCGATACCGCTTACGCAGAACGACGGACCCCTCTGGGCGGGTCGCGGCCGCAGCACAAGTGCGACGACCGGAGTTCGAATCGAGCTCGGGCCGCTCCGCGCAATCATCGCCCCGGAGCTGTTGAATTCAGAGAACAGCAATTGGCAGCTGCGCGACACCGTACGATTTTACGCGCCGCCCATCCCCAAGGAACGTCAGGGCGGGGGATTCGTATTTCCCTGGTACATGCCGCCACTCTCGATCGATCAGCCGCTGCGAATGGGAGCGAAGAAGCTTCACACAATAGATGCAGGACAGAGCAGCGCGCTGATATACCTGGGGCCTGTTGCATTTGGTGCGGCCACTGAAAATGAGTGGTGGGGCCCCGGAATTCGAAACGCCATTGTTCTCAGCAACAATGCCGGCGGGTTTCCTCACATTCTTGTGCGGACCAGCGAACCAATTCGCACCCGGTACGGAACGTTCGACGCGCGCCTGATAGCTGGCGGAATATCCGAGTCGGGATTCTTCGATACCACAAGCACGAATAATCTCCAGGCCATCAGTCTTGCCGGCCTCGCCTATTCACCGCCGCGAAATCCCAATCTCACTCTTGGTTTTGCGCGTGCAGTTTACGGAACTGTGGACAAATGGAAAACCATTCCCGGCCGCATCCTCAGGTCGTTCAGTAATCCCGGCCGCCCGAATAATCGCTCGCTCGCAGATTCTTCCACATATCCCGGTGGCGAAGACCAGGTGTATTCGCTCTTTGCCCGATGGGCGGCGCCCCGGGACGGATTCGAGAGTTATGTCGAATGGTCGCGCACAGAGCTTCCTGCGAATTTGCGTGACCTTCTCGTCGCTCCCAATCACACGCAGGGCTACACGATCGGATTTCAGTGGCGTAAGCCGACTACCGCAGCTGCGGGCACTGTCCGTTTGCAGGGCGAGGTCACAACATTGGAACAGAGTGCGACGTTCCGCGACCGACCGATTGGGTCATACTACACGAGCCGTAAGGTGGTTCAGGGATACACGCACCACGGCCAGGTGATTGGTGCGTCGATCGGGCCAGGAGCATCAGCGCAGTGGCTGGCGTTCGACTATCTCGCGCACACCTGGTATGCAGGTCCATTCGCGGGGCGCACTCGCTTGAATGAAGACATGCACAGCGTTTATGGGTGGCCACAGTACATCGGCTACTGCAATCACGACGTAAGTCTTTACACAGGCGTTCGCTCCGGATGGAGATCGAAGTATCTGAGCGCCACCGCCGATCTCACTTTCGGAAACCGGATCAACGCGTGGTTCCAGGAGCAGTCGGGATGCCCTAACGGCCCATCGCGACTGGATATCCGGAACAGGACGCTCTCAGTGACACTCAGCGCTGGCGCGTTTTGACAGCTCATTCGAGCAACGACGACACCGGACCAGACGCGCGCGTAACTCCGGTCGATGCAGAAATAGCGGTTGCACCACCCGAAACGAGAATGGGGAAGGTTGCGCAGCACACGGCGCTCAATATTGTCGGACTCGCGGTTCCATTTCTTGTCGCATTCGCTCTCTTGCCGGTCATCACGCGCTCGCTCGGCCCGGCGCGTTTCGGAATGCTCGGTTTGGCTTGGGCAATTCTCGAATATCTCACGCTCTTCGATCTTGGGCTGAACCGCGCGACAGTGAAGTTCGCATCCGAGTCAATTGCCCGGGGACGCAACGAAGTTTCGCAGATTGCTGTGATATCGCTTGTGAGTCAGGTGGGCGTTGCGCTGCTTGTCGGAATAGTCGTGGCGATCTTCGCTCCCACAATCTCGTCGCGGGTGTTCACCATTCCGCCCGAGCTTGTTGATGAGGCAACGGGCGTGTTCCGCGTAATTGGATTCAGCCTGCCAGTTGTCCTGTGCCTCACTTCTTTGCGTGGCGTTCTGGAAGCAGCGCAGCGTTTCGGAGTCAGCAACGCAATCAAGATTCCGAGCAGTGCAGCATCAGTAGTCATTCCGGCCATCTGCGCGCCGATGGGAATGCGCCTCGACACGATACTCATCATCGTCCTCGCAGCTCGCGCGATCACTTGTATGGTGCTCGCGTACGCAGTGCGCCGGAACGTTCCCGGATTCAAATGGGAGCGCCCGCGCGAGTGGGGAAGACTGAAAAAATTGTTCACCTTTGGCGGGTGGGTCGCCGTCTCGAGTGTTGTCAGCCCGATGCTTGTGTACATCGACAGGTTTGCGCTCGGCGCCATCGCCGGTGTCGCATCGGTTGCTTACTACGTCGGACCTTACGAAGCCGCAACAAAGCTTCTTCTGCTGCCGATCAGTTTGTCCACAGCGCTCTTTCCCGCTCTCTCGGGGACGCTCGCTTCGGGCACAGCGAAAAATGCGCAGCCTGTGTTCTCTGCTTCACTGCGAAATGTTTTTCTCGTGCTGATGCCCCCGCTGGCGGTGCTGGCCGTGTTCGCTCCGGAAATCCTCGGTCTCTGGCTCGGTCCCGACTATGCCCGCGAAAGCGCGACGGTTTTGCGGATTCTGGCACTTGGTGTCCTGATCAACGGACTCGCGCAGACGCCATTCACTTTTCTTCAGGCTGCAGGCCGGCCCGACATCACAGCCAAGTTTCACCTGGGTGAGCTTGTGCTTCACCTGCCGGTTACCTGGTTTCTGGTTGTTCACTATGGGGTCGCCGGGGCTGCACTCGCGTGGCTGATCAGAGTTTCGATCGATACGAGCCTGCTCATGATCGCCAACCGAAAACTGCTGGGCATTTCCGTTCTCGATGCGTTCTCAGGCCGAGGATTGGGACTCGCGATCGCGGCCGCTGGATTCGTGAGCTTGCTTGCCGCCTCGAGATTGGTGACCTCTCGATCTTTGGTTGGGTCAGGAGCGCTTGTGGTCGTGGCCCTGCTCGTCTTTACTGCGCTCGCTTATTGGCGCGTACTAGAGGCCGATGAAAGGTCAGCTTTGGCCAGAGTTGTAAGGCGCCAGGGGACTTGAAGACCCTCTGGTCTTGCTGCGGTTGAGGCGAGCTAAGTTCTTGAAACCGCGAAACTTGCAAAATTCGGCAGACCCGCAGAGATTACAATTCGACAGGGGCCGCACTGCCTATCTTTCCAAATACACCCAGCGCTTATTTCTAAACAGTTTGTGAGCCCGCGAGCGGTGAAAGCTGAACCGGTTACGCCACGGCACGCTGCACTCCAGCGCCGCTTCGCGCTGCATGCGCGCCGTCCTCAGAAGGTGCGCAGTCACACCATTCGCGTTGCTACCAGGTTCGCTGTTCTTGTCATCGGCGACCTCATGGCAGTGGCGATTGTCAGGGAGCTCGTTCGAACTGAGTTCGCAGCTGGCTTGGTGTCCGGAAATATTCTTGGCGCAAGCGCGCTTGCCGGGTCGTTTCTGGCCTTTTCATGGTTGGCTGCCGCGACCCTGCTTGCGCTCATTTTTACGGGCAGCCACACCCGGCACCGTGCCCTCAATTATCCCATTCGCGTTCTCGCCGCGGCCGCTCTCGCATCCATTCCGCACGTCATTCCCATTGTCGTGAGGGGCGATCCAGGTCTCGCTCTTCAGACGTTCACATTCACGATGACTGCTCTTTGGATCGCGCTTCTCGCAGTCCGCGGGATTTCAGAGCGCATGCTGAGAGTTGTTTTCTCGAGTCAGCGCGGCGCAGGTGCAGCAGTCATGATTGGGCGTCCCGATGGTTTTGCACGCTCAGTTGCAAAAGCTGTTGCTGCACCCGGTGGTGATTTTCGCGTCATCGGTCACATCGTCAATTCGCGCCGGAACGAGCCCGACGCGCTTGGAACGCTTTTCGATCTTCCAGCCCTGGTCGAGCAGCACTCCATTGAAGCTGTCGTGGTCGGAAGTGACCTCGCTCCCGACAGGGCAAAGCAGCTGGTCGAAGACTGCCTCCAGCTTGGCTGTCAGGTGCTCTTTCCGGCGCAGGCCGTCAACCTTCCGGATCTCAGGCCTTCACTGGTCTGGCACTATGACCAGCCATTTTTCGAGTTCGGCAGCCCCGTGCTCAAGGTGCGCGCTGTTTTCCTTAAGCGGATCGTGGACGTCATTGGCTCCCTGATGCTGATGTTGATCGCCGCTCCACTCTACATCGTGATCGCTATCGCGATTCGACTCGATTCGCCGGGACCAATCCTGTTCCGACAGGAACGTGCTGGTCTTGGCGGCCGCCGTTTCCGAATGCTGAAGTTCCGGACTATGAGGGTAGGCGCCGATGATCAGAAGGCGGAGCTAGCCCACCTTAATCGCTCCGGTGACGCACGGCTCTTCAAGATTGCTGACGACCCGCGTGTGACCCGACTAGGACGTCGGCTGAGGCTCTGGAGCATCGACGAGCTCCCACAGATTTGGAATGTCCTGATCGGTGATATGTCGCTCGTAGGTCCGCGTCCGTTTTTCGAGTCGGATTTCGACACGTACGAAGATCACCACTTCCGTCGTCTCGATGCAAAGCCGGGAATCACCGGACTCTGGCAGGTCAGCGGGCGCAGCGAGCTTGTAAATTTCGAGGATGTCATCTACCTCGACCGCCAGTACATCGAACAGTGGTCCTTTTGGCTGGACATAAGCATCCTCTTCCGGACAATTCCGGCTGTCCTTCGCAGAACTGGCGCGTACTGATCTGCACCGCCCGCTCCATCGCGGGCGCTCGGTAGGATAGCGTGGCGCAAACCAGAACCATCACCGGTCGCAAGCTCGCCGCATTCCGAATCATCGATGCGGGAACGCCGATACTGTCGCTGCTTACCCGCCGGCCACCGCGACTGGGACCGGATGAAACTCCGCGCACCTTCCTGATTGTCGAGCCCTGGGGAATTGGCGACATTGTCCTGGCGACCCCCGCAATGCAGGCGATCCGAGCGAGATTTCCGGCTGCGCGAATCCTTCTGCTGTCCAAGGAATACGGCCGCGATCTCCTGGCGAACAGCGGCCTCATTGACGACGTAATTGCCGTGTCACTTCCGTGGACAGCCTTCACGCAGAAGTACACCGCATCGCGTTACGATTTCTCCGAGCTTCGCGGTTTGTTCAATCGCCTTCGCGCGGAAAAAATCGATGTGTCGCTCGATGCGCGCCGTGACTTCCGAAGTAATGTCATCTCCTATCTCGGCGGAGCACGGCGCAGAATCGGGTTTGATTTTGGTGGTGCTGCACGACTGCTCACAGACGCGCTGCCAAGCGGCGACCAGAATGAACACAAAGTTGCTGACTGGCTGCAGCTGCTCAAGCCTTTGGTTGGGGAGCACAACCCTGCGTTCACACCCAGGCTCGTTGTCACTGATGAAGAAAGATTTGCTGCACGGAAGACACTGCGGGAGCACGGCATTCTGGGAGACAAGCCTCTCGTCGCGGTCCACCCGGGCGCCAGTCAGACTGTCAGGCGCTGGGAGTCCAAGCGTTTTGGATCGGTACTCGACCGGCTCGCGGATGAAAGTGGCGCACAGGTTGTAATGATTCGCGACTCCGAAGGTCACGCCGACACCGTGCAGACGCGCAATCAGGTGCCGACACTCTCGCTATCGCTCAGAGGAATGATGGCATTGATCGCCGAGTCTGATGTGCTCCTCTGCAGCGACAGCGGGCCGATGCATATCGCCGGTGCTCTCGGAACTCCCGTGACTGCGCTCTTTGGTCCGCAGGTTCGTGACTGGTACGGTCCGCGAGGAGCTAATGATCGAGTCGTGTCAGTAACGGACATGCCGTGCAGACCGTGCTTTGATGCATGTATCTATGCATCGGCAATCTGCATGGAGGGAATTACCGCCGAGGCTGTTGTTGACGCGGTCCTGAGTCAGCTCGCGGAGCTGGAGAAGCCGCTGTAAGCGAAGAAAGATTTAGCGAGCCCGAAAAACCGTTCGACGCCGACGGTCGCATCCGGAAAGAGTTTTTGCACTTCGGCTTTGGTTAACAGGCGAATCGATTCAACTTCCTTCTGCGCTGCAGCCTTATCGGGAATTCTCGGCCACCATCCCAGCTTCCACCGGCGAACCATGGCAACACGTACGGCCAGTGGCAGAAACTGAAAGCCGGGAACGAGGAAATGAGGCTCGATAGGGAAGAACTTGTTCGGCGTCTGGACAAAAAAGTTTTTTCCGACCCGTCTGATTTCCACCGCCATTCGCCACTGCTGGTTCCAGTCGCCAACATGCTCGATCACAGAATTCGAGAAGACGATATCGAACTGTTGTGCGCTGAACTGAGGCATCGAGCGCGCGTCACCCACGACGCATTTGAAATGAGGGTCTACCGGGCTCGCCGGTTTCACGTTCAGAAGCGTTATCTCGAGCCCTGATATGTCGCCAAAGGCCACCTTCCAGAACTCTTCCGTCCCTCCAACATCGAGGATCTTCAGCGGGCGCGGGAGCCCGGCCGCCAGGGCGCGAAAAATCCTCATGCGGCGCATGCGCAAGCGCGACGCAAGCGAGGTCTCGGCAGAGTTGTCAGCGATCTTTCGGAGCAGCGAGAAAAACATCGATCAGGGCTGAAATGGAGGGGTCGGGCCGTTGCAGTGTAGCTTAAGCCCAGCGATATTAAAAGGTTGTCCTCAAAGAGCTTGCGTGTCCAGCCGGCCTGCGATCGGGGCCTGAAAATCAAGATTAG
>JANLYJ010000187.1:0-2409 GCA_031365555.1 Gemmatimonadaceae bacterium
CCGGCATTCAGGCAGAAGGTCGAGTAGCCGACTGGGCAGCACTCATCGCGCAGAAGGACGAGTTGGTCGCAGGGCTTCGGCAAGCCAAATATGCCGATCTGCTGCCTGCCTATAACACTATCGTCTACACACAGGGCCTAGCGCGCCTCGCCGACAGCGGGATCGCCGTCAACGGCGAGCTTATCAAGGCCCCGAAGGTGATCATCGCGACTGGCACCCGACCGGCCGTGCCGCAAATTCCCGGGCTCGAGACGATTGATTATCTGACGAGCACAACGGCTTTCGATCTTAAAACATTGCCAAGAAGCATGCTGGTAGTCGGCGGCGGTTTCATTGGTGTCGAGTTAGCGCAGGTTTTTGCACGCGCCGGCGTCAGGGTTACGATCGTCTGCCGAAGCCGTCTGCTGCCCGCTGCTGAACCCGAGATTGGCGAGGCCTTGTCGCGTTACTTCCAGCAGGAGGGCATCACGATCGTCTGTGGCGTGGCCTACGAGTTTTGCCAAAAAACAGACAAGGGCGTCGAGCTTTGCGTGCGCCAAGCCGGACGACCGCAGACGCTCGATGCTGAGCATATCCTGATCGCCACTGGCCGCAGCCCGAACGTAGAGCAGCTGGGTCTCGCTGAAGCGGGCGTCCGGCTAGGGAAACGTGGCGCAATCGAGGTCGATGACCGTATGCGGACCTCGCGCGCAGGAACGTACGCCGTTGGCGACGTGACCGGTCGGGATCAATTCGTCTACATGGCGGCCTACGGTGCCAAGCTGGCTGCCAAGAATGCGCTAAACAGTGACAGCCTCATCTATGACAACAGTGCGATGCCGCAGATCGTGTTCACCGATCCGCAGGTGGCGAGCGTTGGCCTCACAGAAGCGCAAGCGAGGTCGACAGGACATGAAGTCGCAACGTCGGTGTTGGAGCTAGATAATGTGCCACGCGCGCTTGCAGCCCGCGATACGCGTGGACTCATCAAGCTGGTGGCCGATGCCAATACGCGCAGGCTTCTCGGCGCGCATATCCTCGCGCCGGAGGGGGCAGACAGCATCCAGACGGCGGCGATGGCGATCAAGGCCGGCATGACGGTCGAGCAGCTGGGCGAGACGATCTTCCCCTACCTAACCACGGTCGAGGGTCTCAAGCTCGCGGCGCTTGCCTTTAACAAAGACGTGAAGATGCTCTCGTGCTGTGCTGGGTAGGACAAAAGGCGATGATCAAAGACAAGCCACTCTCAGTTTTGGCCTGCGCGCGGTTGGGTTAATCTTGGTCATTGGACCAACGTGGTACCACTTCTCGCTGTTTTGGTTTGGGCTCGGCTGGCGAGTGTGACGGTCGCGCTCTATGAGCTGCGTGGCACGATAGCCTGAGCTCCTGGGCGACGCGAAGCAGCTGCCAGCCTAGCCGATGCGCTGGTGCGCGCTGCCGTGTGGCGCTGCGCTTCGACTTGCGGCTCATCCTGTGCCGTATTTGCGCGCGGCGCATACGGTGTCGGGGTGCGCTTGCTCGCGCGTTTTCTGGTTTTTTGTTTTGCGGACGGAACCTGAAGCAACTTCAGGTTTGTTTAGTCATAGTCGCGATGGAAATTCACGCTCGCTGGTTCGACGAGCAGCGACTGCTGCACCCGAAAGGGTTTGAGGCGATGGAAATGAGAGTCCAACGGCTTTGCCGGCGCTTAACAATCAGGCTTGGGGAAAGAAACACTTTCATGAGACTGAAACTCCTTCTTGCCACTGCTGTTCTTACGACTGGCATCGTCATCGAAGCCGCTACCGGTTTCGCGCAGGGAACCCCCGCGCTCGTCCAGTCGCCAAGCAAGGGTCAAGGCATAATGAGTGGGCCCATGATGTTGGCATGTGGTGTCTTCGCCCTTCTCGCGCTGACGTTGATCGTGCTCGGGATCGCAGCACTTCTGAAATACCTCCGGAAATAACAAGCTGCGGAAAGGCGCCCTGTCGCATGACAACCCTGAGCGCCACTCATTTTCCTCCACCGATAGCTGCCTGTCGACGAAAGCTTGACGAACGACGCGATAGGTTCGATAGCTGAAAGTCGGCGAAGGGAGGAACGAAAACGACAGCCACATCCGTATAATTCTCGTTCATCTAGATCGTTGATGGAAAATCAAACCTGCTTAGTTTCACCCACGAGATGATCGGATGAAACGGCGTAACTTCATCTATATTTTTGGAAGCGCAGCGGCCTTACCGCTCACGGCGCGAGGGCAGCCTACGGCCAGGATTTCGCGCTTGGGGATTCTGCTATACAGCAATTCGAAAGCCGATCCAAATATGGAAACGCTGAGGAGTGCCTTGCGCGACCTCGGCTACATCGATGGGCAGAACGTATCGTTCGAGTACCGTTATGCGGAGGACAGGCCCGAGCGGCTTCCCGATCTGGCCGCCGATCTCGTGAAAC
>JANLYJ010000267.1:0-17942 GCA_031365555.1 Gemmatimonadaceae bacterium
GAATGATGATTGCGGCGCTCGCCCTCGTCGGGGCGTTCGTCGCCACGTATTTAACGCTCTACAAAATCGGGGTAATCGGCCAGCTCACCTGCAGCATCCGGGGGTGTGAGACGGTCAACTCCAGTCGATGGGCAACCTTCCTCGGCATGCCGGTCGCCGCATGGGGAGTAGCCTTTTACTTCGCGATGTTCGTCGTTGCGGTGATTGGAACGTCGCGAACGTACGAGTACGAAAGGAATTTCTCGCAGGCTCTCGCACTGATGTCGGGCACTGGCGTTCTCTTTTCCGGGTGGCTGACTTATCTGGAGCTGTTCGTCATTCACGCGGTTTGCATGTGGTGCGTCACCTCTGCGGTGATCGTCACCATCATTTTTGTCCTCTCGCTGCGGGATTTGCGCGAGAGGGGGAATTCAGCGGAGCCTTTGCTCGACGAGCTTGGGGATTAACCACCGAGGGCGCCGCGAACGCCGAGAACTGCAAACTCTCGGCGGTAAATCTACGATCGCTTAACGCTACGCTGACGGGCCATGGCGTCGTCGAGACGCAGCTTTGGCTTCGGATCCACAGGCTCTTCCTCGTTTCCTTCGCGTGATCTGCGACGGAATGGGACCAGGTCGCGACCGAGGGCTACCAGTGCGCGCGTAGCAACCGTGCTCGCCAGTGGCTCGGGGATTCCCATCACTCGAACGTAGGTATCGATCGCGCGATCGAACGAAAGATCTTCGGCCAGCGTGTCCACGAACATCAAGGCATTGTCAACATGTGCGCGGATGATCGTTTCTTCAGCACGAGCCTGCGAAAGACGCAGCCGACGCTCGGCGCTCGGATTTAGCTTGCGGCCAAAGATGGATTCTGGGAACAGACTGCTTAGGAACATGGGTAGATCCGTTGGAGTTTGACGCTACGGGTGCGTCTTGAAGCACAGTTTGTACCAACTGCAACTTACAGCTATTGGCTTCTAGCTGAAGCTACAAGCTACAAGCTGGCTAACACCTTGTAGCTTCAGCTTGTAGCTAACAGCTGTATGTGGCCGTTTATCCCTCTTTATCCTCGTATTGCTCCTTCAGCGAGGCGACAACATTTGGATCGGCCAGCGTCGTAGTGTCTCCAAGTGCCCGGCCCTCAGCGATGTCGCGCAGGAGACGACGCATGATCTTCCCTGACCGGGTCTTTGGCAGGTCCGCAGAAAAGAGAATATCGTCCGGACGAGCCAGCGCTCCGATTTTGTCAGCGACGAATTTCTTGAGCTCATCACGGAGCTGGGTTGACTGTTTCTGACCTTCGCGCAACGTGACGAACGCGGCGATGGACTGGCCTTTGAGTTCGTGCGCTTTTCCGACCACGGCAGCTTCAGCCACTGCAGGGTGTTCCACGAGCGCAGACTCAACCTCCATCGTTCCGATCCGGTGTCCCGCAACATTCAGCACGTCGTCCACCCGACCCATTATCCAGAAGAAGCCATCGGTATCGCGTTTCGCACCGTCGCCGGGAAAGTAGAGATCCGGGCGGTTGTCCCACTTTGTGAAATAGGTGTTCACATAGCGTTCGTCGTCATTCCAGATGGTTCTGAGCATCGAGGGCCAGGGTTTGGTCAAGGCCAGAAGACCACCGCCAACATCGATCCGCTCCGCCATGGAATCCAGGAGTTCCGCTGTGTATCCGGGCAATGCTTTGGTTGCGCTGCCAGGCTTTGTTTCCGTTACGCCAGGCAATGGCGAGATGACAATTGCACCCGTTTCTGTCTGCCACCACGTGTCAACGATCGGGCAGCGGTTGCCGCCAATGTGTTCGCGATACCACATCCAGGCTTCTGGATTGATTGGCTCGCCGACTGATCCCAACAGACGAATTTTTGAAAGGTCATGTTTTGCGGGGTGGTGATCTCCCCACTTCATGAAGGCGCGAATTGCAGTCGGAGCGGTGTAGAGAATGGTCACTGCATGCCGGGCGCAGATGTCCCAGAACCGGTCTTTCTCAGGCCAGTCTGGCGCGCCTTCATACATCACGCATGTAGCGCCATTTGCAAGCGGACCGTAAACGAGGTACGAGTGTCCCGTAACCCAGCCTACATCTGCTGTGCACCAGAAAACATCATCATCTCTCAGGTCGAAGACCATCTTCGTGGTCGCCGCAACACCAGTGAGGTATCCGCCGGTTGTATGGACGATTCCCTTGGGTTTTCCAGTAGTGCCAGAGGTGTAGAGGATGTACAGGACATCCTCGGAATCCATGACTTCTGGCTTGCAGTGCATCTCCGCCTTCTGCATCAGGCGATGCCACCAGTGATCGCGCCCTTCCTGCATTTCAACGAATGCTTCATCTCCACTGCCACCCGGGCGCCGCTGAACGACAACAACATGTTCAATGGTTGGGGTCTCTTCGATCGCTTTGTCTGAATTACGCTTGAGGGGAATGATCTGGCCGCGACGATACCCACCATCTGCAGTAATCAGAACCTTGGCTTCAGCGTCATTGATCCGGTCGCGCAGTGATTCTGGAGAGAATCCACCGAACACGACTGAATGAATTGCACCGATACGCGCGCAGGCGAGCATCGAGATGGCCGCTTCCGGGATCAAGGGCAGATAGATCGCGACCCGATCGCCCTTCTTTACACCGAGTCCCTTCAGGACATTCGAGAACTTGGTGACTTCACGATAAAGATCCCAGTAGGTGAGCGTTCGGTGGTCTCCCGGCTCTCCTTCCCAGATGATTGCTGCCTTGTTTCGCCATCCGCCCTCTACGTGGCGATCGATGCAATTGGACGAGACATTGAGTTTGCCGCCGAGAAACCATTTTGCGTGCGGCGGCTTCCACTCGAGAACTGCACTCCAGGGCTCGATCCATTCGAGCTCGCTGGCCATTCGCGCCCAGAATGCTTCGGGATCTGCGTCGGCTTCGGCGTAAACTTTCTCATCGGAGACGTGCGCATCGCGACGGAATTCATCGGGAGGCGGAAATTTTCTGTTTTCCTGGAGCAGAACGTCGATATTCTGGTCGGACATCCTCAGCCTTCGTTTCTGGTTAGCGCGGAAATGTGGTCGGAATTAAAGCATATTCCGGCTACTATAGAAGGCGCTAGGTCCTCCACCAATGTCATGAATTGACCAGTTCGCTACTGTCCGCCACAGCAGTAACAAGACGATTTGGCCGCCGGAAGGCGGTCGATGGTGTTTCCTTCGAACTGAGGGAGGGAGAATCGCTGGCTGTGTTTGGACCGAATGGAGCGGGCAAGACAACATTGCTGCGGCTGCTAGGCGGTCTGCTCAAGCCTGACGACGGATCGGTAACGCTTGCCGCCTCAAAGCTCGGGGAGCACATGATCCTGCGCGCAAAGATCGGCCTTGTCTCCCATCGGACGATGCTGTATCCGGCGCTCACAGCGCTGGAAAACCTGGAATTCGCAGCGAAGCTCTACGGAACGTCGGACGCCGAGCGCGCCGCGCGCCGCGCTCTCGAGCGTTTACGAGTGGAGCAGGTGAATGTTCCGGTGAGACTATTGAGCCGGGGGATGCAGCAGCGAGTTTCGATCGCCCGTGCAGTTGTCAATTCTCCTCTGCTTTTGCTCGCTGACGAACCTTATTCCGGGCTGGATGAAAGCGGAGCGCAGGCGCTGACGACTGTTCTACGGGAGCTGAAGAGCGACGGAGCCGCGCTGGTTCTCGTAACTCACCAGCTGAACGAGGGGCTCGAGATCGCGGACAACGTTGCGGTCATGATCGACGGTGCGTTCGCTAGATATCAGTCGAGCACAGACGTCAGCCGCAGTGAGTATGCCGCGCAGTATCGCGATATGGTGACGGCCAGTGCGTAATGTTTTCGCGGCCGCGTGGCTGATTGCGAGAAAAGACCTGGCGATCGAGTTTCGCACGCGAAGCGCATTTACCGCATCGCTGATTTTTGCGTTACTGGGGATCGTAATCTTCTACTTCGCCTGGGATTCGACAGCGGTAGCGTCGGTAGATCTGGCTCCCGGTGTGTTGTGGGTGATTTTCACTTTTGCTGGACTGCTCGGCTTGCACCGGTCGTTCGGAGTGGAGCAGGAAGAGCGTGCGATAGACGCACTGCTTGCCGCGCCCATCGAGCGCGAATCGATATTTATTGGAAAGGCGCTCGCCAATCTTGTCTTCGTTGCGGGCGTTCAGGTTGTGGCTATTCCTGCGGTGGGAATGTTTTACAATCTTCCACTTGGACGTGTTGCGCCAGCGCTCTTTACAGTGGCATTTCTTGCGGCAGTGGGCCTTGTGGTGATTGGCACCCTTTTCAGTGCGATGGCATCCAACACCCGACTGGCTGAAATCCTTCTTCCGATGCTAGCGCTGCCCTTTTTTGTGCCCATTGTCATTCCGGCCGCGCAGGCTACGGCGAAGCTCCTGAGCGGCAGGCCAATTGGCGAAGCGCTTCCCTGGCTTAAATTGCTCGCAGCGTTCGACATTGTGTTCATTGTCGCCTGCACCCTGGCGTTTCCTTTTACGATAGAAGATTGAAAGTCTCCCGTCTGTCGATTGTTGCAATTCTCGCAGGATTGGCTGCGCTGGTACGAGTGGTGTTTTTCACACCGTTCGAGGCAATCCAGGGACCTGCCCAAAAAATCTTTTATGTCCACGTTTCGGCGGCGTGGTGTGCGTTTCTGGCTTTCGGCCTGGTCGGACTTCTCAGTGCGCTCTACCTGTGGATGCGTGATGAAAAACTGGATCGTCTCGCCGAGAGTGCTGCAGAGGTGGGGACTGTATTCACTACGATAGTCCTCATTACCGGTCCGCTTTGGGCGAAGCCCGTGTGGGGCACCTACTGGACATGGGACGCCCGCCTTACGCTAACGCTTTTCCTCTGGTTCATTTTTGTTGCGTACATCATTCTGCGCGGAGCTGTGGACGATCGCGCTCTTCGTTCACGCTACAGTGCAGTGCTGGGAATTCTGGGAGCGCTGCTGGTGCCCTTCATTCACCTGAGCGTGTACATGTTCCGCACTTTGCATCCAAAGCCAATCGTTGCTAAACCGGAACGCCCGTCGCTGCCCAATGAAATGCTCGTAACACTGGCCGTGTGTGTGGTTGCGGCACTGATTATTCTCGGAGCCCTTTTGCGGGCGCGGTACAACTACGCGAATCTGCGGGACGCTGAGATCGATTCGGGAGGTGCGCATGCCTGATAACTCGGGGTACTATCACGCGGCATACATAATCGCGGTGGCGATTTATGTGCTGTACGCGCTCAGCATCAGGCGCCGCGCCGCGAAACTACGTCCGTCCCGCCCTGCCTGACCGTCTAGATTTAGTATATGAAAATCAGACTTGTGAATCTGACGCCAGTTTTCGCTGCGCTCTTTGCTGCGGTAGTGATACTGGTACCTCCCGCGATGGCCGATACTCGCGCCGCAGTGAAAGCTGTCGAGATTGTGGTCTACAAGGATCCGGATTGTGGGTGCTGCAAGAACTGGATAGAGCATCTCCGTAAGCATGGGTTCAAGGTGACGTCGCACGATTCGCGTGACATGCCGTCGATCAAATCCAATTTCGGGGTGAAGCGCGATCTTCAGTCATGCCACACTGCGATGGTGGGTGGCTACGTAATCGAAGGCCATGTTTCAGCGTCGGACATTCAGCGCCTTCTCAAGGAGCGCCCGAAGATTGCCGGCCTCGCCGTGCCAGGAATGCCAATGGGATCACCGGGAATGGAGGGTCCATCCTCGGAGAAATATGAAGTGATTGCGTTTGCCAAGAACGGCACGACGAAAGTTTTCAGCCGGCACTAGGTAATGAATCCCTGGCATGATCTCCCCGTAGGATCGAATCCGCCGGAAAATGTCACTGCGGTAATCGAGATTCCACGCGGGAGCAGGAACAAGTACGAGCTCGACAAAACCAGCGGACAAATTCGGCTCGATCGCGTTCTTTTTTCTGCGGTGCATTATCCCGGCGACTACGGATTGATTCCGCGCACGCTGCACGAAGACGGTGATCCGCTCGACATTCTCGTCAGCATCAACGAGCCAACCTTTCCAGGCTGTCAGATCGACTGCCGTCCGCTGGGCGTCCTCAAGATGCTGGACCGCGGCGAGCCTGACGACAAGATTATCGCGGTCCCGGCGCAGGATCCGTTTTATGACGACGTGTTCGATATCGCTGATCTATCGCAGCACTATCTGAAAGAGGTGCAGCACTTCTTTCACATTTACAAAGATCTCGAGGGACGCCGCGTCGAGATTATCGGCTGGGAAAAGAGCGACGTTGCAATGCAGGTAGTACGCGAGTCGATCGAACGGTACGAAGAGAAATATCTCCGCCTCGGTCCTTGATCCACGGCTCTGCATGAGCGAGATGACTGTGGTTCGGACGTACTTCGATCAGATGAGCGCCGATTTCGCACAGGCTCTCCTTCGTGCGGAAGGAATCGAATCAGTCGTCATGGGCGATGGCTCATCCGGGTGGCAGCCAATGCTTTCTGCAGTCAGCGGATTCAAGCTTTGCGTCATGGACTCCGATGCAGAAGATGCGAGTGCAGTCCTTAACGCACCCCCAGCAGAAGGATCGTAAGCAACCCCGGGGATCTAGGTTTCGTTCTTTGCGGTGGGAAGCCAGAGGGTAAAGGTCGCGCCCTTTCCTTCTACACTCTTCACAGTCAGGTCACCTTGCATCGCTCGCGCAAGATCGCGGCTGATAGCGAGTCCGAGTCCGCTGCCTTCGATGCGGCGGGTGAGACCCGACTCTGCCTGAATAAACGGCTCGAAGATCACTTCGAGCTTGTCGGAAGGAATTCCGCGCCCTGTATTGGTGACGTTGAGCAGCAGGGAGGAGCCGGACCGCGTGCAGTTGATCGTGATCGATCCGCCCGGGTCCGTGAACTTCACAGCGTTCGATAGAAGGTTCACGATGATCTGGCCGAATTTTTCGCGATCGGTCCACACGGAAATAGACGCATCGTCACAGTGCTGGCTGAACTGCAGTTTCCGTTCGGAAAGCTGCGGTGCCACCATGTCGTAGGAGGAGCGAAGCACATCGACGACGGCAACCTGCTCGTACCGGTACTCGACCTTTCCGGATTCGAGCCTCGCAAAAGAGAGAATGTCGTCGATGAGACTCAGGAGCGCGCGCTGACTCCGGCGGACTCTCGCCAGAATCTCGAGCTGCGCATCGGGAACGGGGCCGTGAATACCCAGCTCTAATAGCTGCACGTAACCGGCAATCGCGTTTAGCGGAGTGCGGAGTTCGTGGCTCATCGTCGCGAGGAATTGACTCTTTGCGCGATTTGCTTCTTCGGCGCGGTTTCGCGCCTCTTCTGCTTCTGCGCGGACACTCTGCTCAGCGTCGTGCAGGCGCGCACGATCCAGTGCCTGGGCGGATTGACGCGCCAAGGCCATCGCGAACTCCCGATCTTCCTCGGAGAAAACGTGCTCAGCTTTGAAACCGAGAGCAATTCCGCCCATCACGGCATCTTCGACGACAAGTGGCATCGCGGCCCATGCCAACGCCTCCACGTGCTCCGAGATTTTCAGCTGGGGATAGTGCTCGAGAATCTCGTCGCGATTGCTGAGAAAAACTGCTTCCTTCGTGCGCACGGCCTCCGAGATTGGCATTGGGGCATCCACTGAAAAAAAGTGGTATTCCTGTTCCAGTCCCTCGCGGAGGCCAATTGAGCGAACGATCTCGAGAGTTTTCTTGTCCGGCTGGAGAAGCGTGAGCACGGCTTCGTCTGCGTCGAATGCCGACAATCCCTGGGAAATCACTGCATCTGCAATCGCGCGCGCCGTCGGTGCGGTGGCTAGTGCTGCTGTAACTCTCTGCAGCCGCATAATTCTGTCTGCGTTCCGCTCTGCGGCCTCACGCGCGTTTTGAGCTGCACGAAACCGTCGGGCGTTGTCGATTGCAATGGCTGCCCGGCGGCCAAGCTCTTCCGCGAGTGAGACATCGGCCATAGTTAGCTGCCGATCGCCCTCTTCACCGACGAGAGTGAGTGCGCCAACCGTACGCCCACCGACAGTCAGTGGAGCTGTTACCGCCGATTTAATGTTCAGTGACCGCACATCTGCGAGATGTTCGGGGTCACGCGCCGCTGCGACAATCATCTCATCGGTTACGTCCAGAACGAATTCCGTTTTACCGGTACGAATGACATTTGCAGCGCCAGTCGGATCGTCTTTGCTGACGGGATACTTCTTCTGGAATTCGCGTGCGAACTTCACCTTGCCCGGATCTGCGTGCGCGACTGCCACCGAGCGCACTTCGCCGTCTTCGTCCTGTATGACCACGCCGCACCAGTCAGCAAGCCGCGGGACTGCAAGCTGCGCGACATTTTGAAGGGTGGACTCGTAGTCGAGTGAAGACCCCAGAATCGTGCTGGCGTGAAGGAGAAACGATTCACGCTCCTCCTCGCGCTGCCGTTCTATGAGCAACGCAAGAGAGGCATTTCGCGCTGCCTCGATTTCGGCCGTCTGTTTGCTCAAGTCGTCCGCACGCTCCTCGGCGAGTGTGAGTGCGGTGCGCAAACCGGACGTCATCAGGGCGACCAGGACACCTGTGAGCATATAGCTCAATACACCAAGGGCATCGCCTTTCGCTGCGGGGAACAGTGTCCCGATGGGCGGGACGAAAGTGTATGTCATCGCGGCAGCGGAAAGAATGACCGTCGCGATTGCCGCAAATCTTCCGCGGTACCAGCCGGCGATCGTGACCACCGCCAGGTAGAAGAGAAAAATCCCGAGGTCGGTTACTTCTCGCAGGCCGAGCGTCAGCACTGTTGCAACGGCAGTCAGAACTACCGCAACAACTATGTCGCCCAGCGGGCGTGAAAGTTTGGGCCGCGTGTCAGTCGTCATTCAGGACCACAATCAAATCTAGGAATGGCGTTCAGGAAAGGCATCAGGAAAGACTTGCGCAGGGAACAGCGTCCGCTTGATTACACCCCATGATTACGGGTATCAAATTCGTTGCCATTCCGATCAGCGATCAGGACCGCGCACTCGAGTTCTATACAGAGAAAGTTGGTTTCGTTCTCAAGACGGACGAAGCATCCGGCGACGGAATGCGCTGGATCGAGCTGGAGATTCCCGGTGCCCAGACGACAGTGGTTCTTTTTACCGCCGACGCTCACCGGCTCCTGATCGGTACACCATCCAACATTACCTTCGGCACCGACGACGTGATCCAGGCTTACGCAGAGATGAAGGGCCGCGGCGTCGAGTTCACAGGCCCGCCAACTGAACAGCCGTGGGGGACTTTCGCCCAGTTCCGCGATCCAGACGGCAACAGTTTCATTCTCTCATCGGTGGACTGACTTGGACCACTCGCCCGGATTTCTACGTGTTGTCGAAGAAGCAAAACGGACTGTCAGGGAACTTTCGGTGGACGACGCGCTGCGCAGGATGCGCGATGCCAATGCGACACTCATCGATGTCCGGGAGGAGAGCGAATGGGAAGCGGGTCACGCGCGGGGAGCGGTACATCTCGGCAAGGGCCTGATCGAGCGCGACATCGAGAAACTGGTTCCGGATGCTCGCAGCGAGGTAATTCTTTATTGCGGTGGTGGATTCCGGTCGGCACTTGCTACCCGGGCTCTTCAGGAGATGGGCTACACTAACGTTTGGTCGCTCGCAGGCGGTTGGCGCGCGTGGGAATCGGGCGGTGCGCCTTTAGAAAGAGAAGACGAGCCCATCGTTGCTCCACCGCCGGTTTAACTAGTGAAAATCGAGACCCTCGCAGTACACGCAGGCCGTGAGATCGACAAAACGACGGGCGCAGTCCAGGAGCCAATCCACCTTTCGACGACTTTCCATCGCGACGAAAATGGCGAGCTTGCGTCGGAATTCATTTACTCCCGGAGCGGAAATCCAAACCGGCGCGCACTCGAGAAGTGCCTCGCATCCCTGGAGGGCGCCGCAGAATGCGCTGCGTTTTCTTCAGGCATGGCCGCCGCGAATGCTGTCTTTCAGGCTCTGGAGCCAGGCGCGCATGTAGTCCTGTCCAACGGGTACTACGGCACCGGAAAAATGCTGATGGACGTTTTCACGCGCTGGCAGGTTGAATGTTCCGTCGTGGATACGAGTGATCTCGGCGCGTTCCGAAAATCTTTGCGCAAGAACACGCAGCTCGTCTGGATCGAAACGCCCACCAATCCCATGATTCGTGTTACTGATCTCGACGCGGTTTCCGCACACGCGCACTCAGTCGGTGCGAAAGTGGTTTGCGACAATACAGTGGGAACTCCGATTCTTCAGCGACCGCTCGAGCATGGATGCGACATGTCCATGTATTCAGCGACGAAGTTCCTGAGCGGGCACGGCGACGTTCTCGGCGGGGCCATCGTTTCGAAAGAGAATGACGAGTTTTTCGAGCGAGTGAGAACGATTCAAACCGGTGCGGGCGCGGTTCCCTCACCCTTTGAATGCTGGCTGACACTCAGGGGGATTCGCACACTTCCATACCGCGTGCGTGCGCACTCCGAGAATGCAATGAAAGTTGCTGCGTATCTCGACGGACATGGCGCGATCTCAAGCGTGAATTATCCGGGCCTGGAAAACAATCCCCATCATGCGGTCGCGAAGAAGCAGATGAAAATGTTCGGAGGCCTGCTTTCGATTCATCTCAAGGGCGGGCGTGATGCTGCTTTGCGTATGGCGTCACGAGTCCGGCTGTTTACTCGCGCCACGAGTCTGGGTGGGACAGAGAGCCTGATCGAGCACCGCGCTTCGGTAGAGGCACCACCGGCGCAGACTCCCGAAGATCTTCTGCGCCTTTCCATTGGTCTCGAGCATCCCGATGACCTCATTGCGGACCTGGAGCAGGCGCTGGCCTGAGCGGCAAGGCGATTGCATTCCATCCGGTCGCAAGCCAACACGACCCGGAGCTACAATGCCAAAATGCGACGTTTGCGGTAACGACTACGACAAGGCCTTTACCGTCACGATGGAAGGGAAGACCGGCACCTTCGACTCATTCGAATGTGCAATACACGCCATGGCCCCGAAGTGCGCGCACTGCGGCTGCATGGTCATCGGCCATGGCGTTGAGAACAATGGAACTGTGTACTGCTGCGCCAACTGTGCAAAGCACGATGGCGTGTCCGGCTTGAAGGACCGGGTTTAGGGGCGCAGCTCTCCGTGATCCACTGGTTCCGGATCACGTCTGATGAATACGAATTCGTAAAGAAGGGCTGCTGAGACAGCTCCGATGATTGGCGCCAGCCAGTATATCAGCTGGCCTTCGAAGGTGCCGCTTACGACTGCTGGTCCAAATGACCGCGCCGGATTCATGGAGCCGCCCGTGTAGGGACCAATCGCAAGAATGTCAGCCGCGATTACGAATCCAATAGCAAGTCCGCCAATCCTGGGCGCTTTGCGATCGACAGCAGTTCCATATATCACGAACGCCAGGAAGAAGGTGGCTATCGCCTCGAGCAGGAACGCCTGACTTCCCGATACGTCGAGCGAGATGGATTGTCCGCCACCACGTGTTGCATTGAACAGCGCATCCGGGAAGGTCAGCTTCAGCACGTAGGCCGCGACAATTGCACCGATGATCTGCGCCGCGATATAGATGCCGGCCATGAAGCTTTCGATCCGGCGCGTGGCGAGAAACGCAATCGTGACTGCGGGATTGAAGTGTCCCGAGATACGCATGGTCGCACTGACCATTACCGCGAGTATGAGTCCGTGCGCGAGCGCGACCTCGAGGAGTCCTATGGATCCACCTGAATCCTTCGCATGCATGATCGCCGCACCTCCAACGAACACGAGGGCGAACGTTCCAATGAATTCAGCGAGAAAGTGACGGAACGAATCTTTCATCGGTTTTCCAGTGTGTGTTTGACTGCGTTATGCAGCGCGCCGCATCACGAGTGACGCATTGATTCCGCCGAAGCCGAACGAATTGCTCAACACATGTTCGACGCGCGCCTGCATTCCATTGCCCGGCAGGAAGTTAAGATCGCACGCCTCATCCGCAACGGCGAGATTCACTGTTGGCGGAAGCCATTCGTTTTGAAGCGCCAGCGAACAAATTGCCGCCTCGATCGCACCGGACGCGCCGAGGGCGTGGCCATAGTACCCTTTCGTCCCGCTGACGGCCATCCTGTTGGCGTGCTCCCCGAAGACTGTCTTGATCGCAAGTGTTTCGGTTGAATCGTTGAGCGGAGTGGAGCTCCCGTGAGTGTTCAGGTATTCAATTTCGTGCGGCGCTATGTGCGCATCATCGAGAGCCATCCGCATGCAGCGCGCGGCCTGTGAACCATCCGGGCGCGGTGCGGTCATGTGGTATGCGTCGTTGGAAGTTCCATAGCCAATAATCTCGGCGTAAATCCGGGCACCACGGGCTTTCGCACGGGAGAACTCTTCGAGGATCAGCACTGCGGAACCTTCAGCCATCACAAAGCCGTCCCGATCCCGATCGAACGGGCGTGACGCGGTTTGCGGGTCGTCGTTGCGGGTGGACATTGAGCGGATGAGAGCGAACGCGCCGAAACAGAGCGGTGCAAGCGGAGCTTCGGCTCCCCCCGTTATCATCACGTCCGCATAGCCGTCGCGGATCAATCGGAAGGAATCACCAATTGCAACTGTTCCGGAAGCACAGCTCATTGCATTGGTGGAGTTCGGGCCAGTGGCACCCATCTCGATAGCGATGTTGCAGCTGGAAGCGCCACCGAAAACTGCGAGTGCAAGCGTTGCATCCACTGCTCGCAAACCGCCTTCGAGAAAATTTGCGAGCTGACCTTCTGCGTAGGCGATTCCTCCCAATGCTGTGCCCATGGTGGAACCCACCCGATCACGATTCTCGCGCGAGAGATCAATTTCCGCGTCTTCGAGCGCCATGCGCGCAGTCACAACGGAAAACTGTGCGAACCGATCGAGGCGTTTCGCGCGTTTCTGGTCAAGATGGTCGGTGGGGATGTAGTCGTTGACCTCTGCCGCATTCCTGCTGCGGAAAATCGAAGGGTCAAATCGCGTTATTGAACGCACTGCAGACTTACGGCTCTTTAGTCCTTCCCAGAGACCGGCCCTGGTCAATCCAATCGGGGTGATCGCACCAATTCCCGTTACTACAACTCTCCTGCGCTCCACTTATGCTCCTGTCTGCGACGCTATGCGCGTGCGTGTCTCTCGTTCTGCGATTATCGCCAATCCTTCGAGGGTGCGTGATGCTATCCCATGCACAAACACAGGTCCGATCACTGATGTGGCGGCCAGCACGCCAACCACAGGAATCGACGGGCCTGCCCAAACGTGCAGAATTTCCACTTGAGTACTGTCGCCAAGCGACGTGAAGGTCCATTCCACATCCATCCCTTTGGTAACTCCACCGATGTGAAAAAACCTGATCGAAGGCTTCTGAAAATCGACGACCATTTCAGACTTCCACCAGGTGGGCCAGCCTACAAGGCCAAAGGGACGGTATGCAGACATCTCCACAATGCCGCGTGAAGGAATTCCGTCGATGACATCGAACCGTTCATGAAAACGAACGAAGCGATAATGAGGCAGGTAAGCCGGCCAATGCTCAACTCTCCGTGCGATATCGAAAATCGTGCGAAGCGGCGCGCGAACTGTGCGTCTATCCAGAGTCTGCATCGGAAGGCCGAGCGGCATGTCACCAAGCTCGTAAGGCCTTCGCTGGAGTTCCGTCATGCCGGTGTCCATCCTGTGGTAACGCGAAAGAGCGGTCGATTCGTGACTTTCGGGGTGCGGCCAACGGCTCGCTGTACAAGATCTTCGAGCTCCGGCGCGGTGAATCCGCGCCGTACGGATACGATCCCATCGTGCCTGCTGACTGGATGAAAGCGCAAGAGAAAGGATCCAATCCACAAACCGATCACGGCGAGCCAGCTGCGTCGCAGCTCGCTGATTACTACTCGCGTACGTGCTACGCGATTCAGCTCGCATAAAAAAGTCACTGCGCACCGGTCGTCGAAGTGATGAAGTATCTGAGAGCCGAGAACAACATCGAAACTTCGGTCCGGGAATGGAAGACTGAGTGCATCACCACATACCACGGCGTCGTGTCGCGGCCGACTTGCAATCGCGAGCTCTTCGGCTGAATCCAGTCCGAATGTGAGAACTGACACGCCCGCCTTCCGCGCTTTCTTCCGTGCGCGCTCAGTGACATCTCCGATTCCAGTGCCGACATCGAGAATAGTCAGTGTCGAGCCCGATTTGGCGAGCACTCCATCGAGCTCGGCGATTGCTGCACTCGCGCCACCGAAGAACTTGTTCGCGCGCGAAACATCGTGCATTGACCGGACAACGAGTTTCGGATCGAGTCCGTCTTCATCGAGAATTTCGTGACCGCGGATGCGCGCAGGAGTGAGAAAGCTGGAGATCATCTTCCAAGGCTCGCATACCCGCCGCGGAAGTAGAGCAGTGGCTCTCCCTCCGTCACCGTGGAAGCTCGCACCTCACCCACAACAATTGTGTGATCGCCAGCCTCGACAGTGTTGACTCGAACGCACTGCGCATGGGCGACCACGTCGTCGAGCGCCGCTCCCGTGTCTACAACGGAGTAGCCAACCCCCTCGAACTTTCCTGATTCAAGTGTCGCGAACCGGCGCGCGATCTCTTCCTGGTGTGAAGCCAGGATATTTACAGTGAACGATTCGCCGGTGGTGAGCAGGTCGAACATCGTTGCAGTCTTGTCGATGCACATGAGCACCAGTGGCGGCTCCAGGCTGAGTGAACTGAATGCGCTTACTGTCATCCCATGGTGGGTGCCGGCGTTGTCGCGCGCAGTAACTACTGTGACGCCAGTAGCGAATCGCCCCAACAGGCTTCGGAAGGCGGATGCGTCGATGCTCATCGCTGGAAAGTAGCCGCCAGCAGGAAATTCATCATGTATCTAGGACGAAGAATTTCGCCTGCAGGCACGAAATTCCCTGCCACCCCAACGAGAAGATCTGCCATGTCGCGGCGGTTCTGGAGGGTGAGCGCAATGCGGTTGAAAATCCGGGGTGAAGCAACGACAGAGCCGACAAGCCGCTCCACTCTCCACTTACCCTTGAATTCTGATCTTCGCTTCGATGCGTAGCTCTTTAGCGCGCCATCCAGCATTTCAGGTTTACCGGAACGAATTGCCTCGCCGATTACTTCCGCCAGAAGCTCACCGCCCCTGAGCGCTGCATAGATGCCTTCGCCGGTGAATGGGTCAAAGAAATCCGCTGCGTCTCCAACGAGTGCGGCGCCGGGACGCCATGCCTTTTTTGAGAAAGATGCGAAAGGGCCTGTGGCGCGCACCGGTTCCATGCGAACCGAATTCACGAAGCGCTCAGCGAGATGCGGACGTTCGGCTATCCACTGGTCAAAAAACTCGGTGCGATCGGCGGCGACTTCCGCAGCGCGACTTACTGGAACAACAAGGGCGACATTGGTGACTCCGTTGCCGACGTCCACGAGTCCGAAATAGCCGCTTTCATCGACGAACATTTCGCCGAACGCGCCGACGCCTTCGACATTCGTATAGTGCGAAACCAGTGCAATGCGGCGTGGCCACCGGGATGCCCGATGCAAGCCAAGCCGACGTGCTACAACTGAGCGAAGACCGTCTGCACCAATAACAATGTCCGCACTGAGCGTGCGTTGCTTTCCCTGCTGCAGGACGCCGATCCCGGTGACCCGGCCCTGGTCCATCAGCATTTCTGTTACGCGTGTCGCCTCACTGAAGTGAGCACCAGCCGTCCTGGCCCGGTTCAAAAGAATGGAGTCGAGCAGTGTTCGCCGCACTGCGAGTCCCCGATCCCTGAAGCCATTGAACCCATGCGCTGCCGCGAACTCACCATGGATGATGGCGCCGTTGGGTGCTCGAACACGCATCCCTGCCAGGTGAGCAGCACCAGTTGCTTCTGTTGCATCGAGCGCACCCATTCGATCCAGAATGCGCGAGCACTCGGGGCTCAGGTATTCAGCGCAGATCTTGTCTCGCGGGAAGCGTGCGCGGTCAACGACCATGACATCCAGGCCCTGACTCGCGAGAAAATAGGCGGCAGACGAACCTGCCGGTCCCCCGCCCACGACGATCACCTGTGCGTCACGCATCGAGTGTCACCGCACCCGCGCGCGTAAGGGAAGGCGCAGGGCGATATCTCTCACCAGACCGCTTGATTCGCTGGAACAAACCCATGTACTGCCAGTGCGGTTTGGGGAGACGAATGATTGACGCAGCGCGTGTGAGATACGGAAGCACTGTCGATCGGGAATCCGCGGAGAACATGAAGCGCGGATGCCGCGTGGCGAACGCCCGAATCTCATTGACGGCTGCGGCAAAGTCGAGTTGCGGTGAAAAATAGAATGCAGGAGTTAGCAGTGACTCGCCGGATGCAACTACACCTTCTTCGATCGCGATGCGATGCAGGGTGGTTCCCGGATAGATCCGCAGCCCAATGGTCATGTACACTGCATCGCCGCGCTCCAGTCGCCATTGTGCAAACGCGAGCGTTTCCTTCAATGTCGCTGGAGTCTCTGAAGGACCGCCAACCAGAAAAATCCAGAGAGTTCGGATTCCCGCGCGTTCTACACGTTCGGCAACCTCGCGCACCTTTGCAGCCGTAAATCCTTTTTCCAGCTTCTCGAGCACCGGGTCGCTGGCACTCTCGGCGCTAATCCCCAGAGTACGAAATCCGGCGCGACGCATCGCTCCGAGAAGCTCGTCAGACGCGGTAGCGGGCGTAAAGTTTGTAGTGTCCAGGTGCACTTTCAGATTCCGTCTTATTATCGCTTCGCACACTTCAATTGCGTGTCCCGGCGGCGAATTGAAAGTGGAATCCACGAAGTCGAAATTCCTTACGCCCGCTTCCCTGCGAAGCTCTGCTATTTCGTCTGCAACATTTTCCGCGGCGCGAAGACGGTACCCCCAGCCTTCAACGTTACGGTATGTGCAGTACACGCATTTGTAAACGCAGCCGCGCTTGGTCTGGATGGGAATGGTTGCGCCATGTCGCTCATACCGCCGAAGGTCGATCCACTGATGCAGCCGGGGCGACGGGAGCGAATCGAGATCGGCATCTTCGCCGGGCGGGGCGAAGACTATCCTCTGTCCATCGCGGCGGACAACGCCGGGGATGCCGGTGACGCTTCCTCCGGAAACCAACGCGTTGATCAGTGCGACGGTAGCGCGCTCACCATCTCCAGCCACCGCATAGTCGACATTGAATGCTTCGAACAATGCTTCCGGTGCTACGCCAAATGCAGCGCCACCCGCAATGAGTTTTGCACGCGGAGCGGCCTTCCTCAGTGCGCGCACAACTTCGAGGGCGTCGGGCGTGTAATGCCGCAGCGCGATCGCATCGCTGTTGTCGATGTTACGCACAGATATGCCGATGAAATCTGGATTGTAGGTGCGCGCTACAGTGCGCGCTTTTGCAATCGGATCGTTCGCGAAACAGAGGTCCAGAAAACGAACAGAATTTCCAGAGGCAGTCAGGGCAGACGCCACGCAAGCAAGACCGTTGGGAACCACAGGGTACGGCTGTCGCTCACGATTGGTACTGACAAGCAGTACACGCGCACCAGACTGCGGCTGTTCTTCCCTCAAAACTGTCACACTTTCATAATACCCAAAGGCACGCTACGAGGGCGCCAACCAAGGTGCAAAGCAGGTTAACGGCGTCATTGTTGATCCAGCGCATCCCTGAAACCCGAGTGGTCGCTTCGCCGCAAAGATGAACCTTACGCTCGGTGAATTCGTTACAGCGTCCACACCAGCTGCGCGACTGTACCGTGGCGCCAAGAAACGAATCGGCTGCCGACCCGGCCAGCCCGGCAATAAGACAAGGGAGAAGTAAATCCCGCATGCCCGCACTAATCGCGATGAGTCCGATGAACAGGGCGGCCGCAGCTCCCGCTGCGGCGCCGAGGACGGTGATGCCGCCTGAGGTGCCAGCGGGAACTTTGTGACCGGTGATTATTGATCGAGGCCTGCTTTCCGAAAGCGACCCGATTTCCGTGCCCCACGTATCTGCCGCAGCTG
>JANLYJ010000284.1:0-1740 GCA_031365555.1 Gemmatimonadaceae bacterium
GGCTGATAACGACCCACGCGTCGAGAAAGTTTGCATCTGGGCGAACGACAAGGATCTTTCTCAATGTGTACGCGGTGATCGTGTCGTTCAGATAATAAGAAAGGGATTGGAAGTCAGAAATGCAGAAGCCGTAACAAAAAAGTTCGGCGTCCAACCCGAGCTCATTCCTGATTTTCTTGCGCTCGTTGGCGACGCTCAGGATGGCTATCCAGGCATTCGCGGAATCGGGAAGACAACTGCTGCGACCCTGTTGAACCGTCACGGGCCCATAGAGTCATTCCCTCCTGAACTCCTTGGCGAAAATCGCGAGCGCGCACTGCTCTTCAAGAAGCTCGCAACGCTCAGGGCAGACGAGCCACTTTTTACCGATGTGGACGAATTGAAATGGAGTGGGCCCACATCTGCATTTGCAGAGTGGGCAGAACGCATTTCAGACCCACGCCTACTCTCCCGTGCGACCGCAGCCGCTGAAAAAACCCGTTAGAAGCGAGGTTTCGTTTTACGCGCTGCCTTGCCGCAGTTCTCCGGCCAGTTCGCGGGCCACGTACCCGGAGATTTTTCGCGTGCGATGAACACCGGATCTTCGGATGCGAAGTACACCATGAGAGCAACCAGGGTCGCGTTATGCCTCAGATCATCGAATACGATTTTATCGTACGTGTCGCGGTTGGTGTGCCATGTGTAGCTGTTGTAGTTCCAGTTGACACCGTCAAACCCAAAGGCCGGTGTCGCATAGCATGAGAACACTGCGCCATCGGTACCGCCTGCATTACCGGCCGGACGATCGACGAACTGCCACGCAATAACGTTCGCGCTCAAACTGTCGCGGAAAATATTCGGGAGTCTGGCGAACCAGTCGCGCAGGTGCGGACCGATTGAAGTCAACCCGCCTGCCGACACCGACTGAATTCTCCCGGTGCCCTCGTCCTGGTTGAACAGCGCCTGAAGCCCCTTCATCACTTGAGGATGGTCCTCGGTGAACGCTCGCGATCCATTCAACCCCTGCTCTTCACTAGCCCAATGCCCGGCAATGATCGTACGCTTCGGATTCGGATAAGCGAGCTTCAGAATGCGCATCGCTTCCATCGCCATGATGGTTCCAGTTCCGTTGTCGGTCGCGCCTGATGATCCATCCCATGAGTCGAAGTGGGCTGAGAGCATTACATATTCGTCAGGCTTCTCAGAGCCGCGAATTGTGCCGAGAGTATTGAACGCTGGTACTTCACCGAGCAGCTCCGCGTTGAGATCGAGTCGCACGACGGGTCTCTGCCCATGTTCAGCAAGCCGGTACAGGAGACTGTAGTCTTCGCAGGTTAGCGTTACTGCGGGCGCCCGAGTGTTGTAGGTCTCAAACACTTCAATAACACCCCACCCTCCGCTTCCGTTCGCCGCATCGAAGCCAAAGCCGCCGCGACTGGATGAAGGGGCCGCACTCCTGGCCGGTCCTCCTCCGCTCATATTCCCAGGACCGCCCGCTCCGCTGCGATTTCCGGGACCAGCGCCCGTGGCAGGTGTTGCGAATGGATCTGCAAACCTCAATTTCGACCGGGAGTTGATCACTCCAGCGATGCCTGCTTTTTCCATGCGTATTCCAAGGGATCCCGTCCCCAGACCGAGCGTATAGCCGGTGCCGCGGTACAGTCGTGCGCTATCCGGCGTGTTGTCCGCTTTCCTCGCTACAGTCCAATCGCGCAGGGTCCTGGAAACTGCGGAATCCATTTTCGCGCGCGAAGCCGGCGC
>JANLYJ010000302.1:0-18478 GCA_031365555.1 Gemmatimonadaceae bacterium
CTCCCATTTCTCAGGGCCGCTCGATCTTCTGCTCTCGCTCATCCGCGACGAGCAGATCGACATCTACGACATTCCTGTTGGAAAGATCGCCGAGCAGTTTCTGCTGCGCATCAAGCACCTGAAGCTGGACGAGGCGGCAGACTATCTGGAAATGGCCGCGCGTCTCATGCGCATCAAGGCACAGATGCTTCTCCCGCGCCGTGAAGGCGACGACGCATGGGAAGATCCGCGCGCCGAGCTTGTGCGCCGTCTGCTCGAGTATCAGCAGGTAAGGGAAGTCGTGGATCTGCTCGAGCAGAGAAACGAGCTGCGCCGTAACCGGTTCGCTCGCGCGTTCCTCCCGCAGCAGCTTCCAGTTTCATCTGCCAACCGGCCCCTGGCCCTCTCTCTCGGCGAATTGTTCGCCGCAGTGGACCGGGTTCTCCGCGTCGCCAAGCAGCCTACATTGCACGAAGTTGTTCCGCGCGCAATCGACGTAGATGGTGCAATCGGAACGATTCGCGCTATCCTGGAGCTGCGCGGCCGGGCACGATGGAATGAAGTCATCTCCGCAGATGCAGAACCATGGCAGGTCCTTTCACTTTTGCTCGCGCTACTCGAGCTCGCCAAAGCCGGCGAGCTGAAGCTTGCACAGCCGCGGGCATTCTCCAACGTTGAAATCACACGTGACGTCCCTGGCGAAGCTGCTTGAAGCAGCGCTCTTTGCGAGCGCACATCCAATCATGGTTGACGACCTCATCAACCTCGCGCACGACAAGGAAGTCGGCGAAGAGGAAGTGAACACGGCGCTCACCGAGCTCAAGGAACACTACGACACCGACGAGCACGGCATCGAGCTGATGGAAGTTGCAGGTGGCTGGCAAATTCTTACGCGTTCCGAGTACACGGAAGCCATTGAGCGTGCACAGTTGGCTGCACGTCCACAGAGATTGTCCGCAGCGGCTCTCGAAACTTTGGCAATCATCGCCTACCGCCAGCCCATTGGCCGCGCCGAGATCGAGGAAATCAGAGGAGTTGGTGCCGGTGCAATTCTGAAGTCACTGCACGAACGCGAGCTGATCGAAGTGACCGGCCGCGCTGAAGGTCTTGGTCGCCCACTACTTTATGGAACGACGCCGCTTTTCCTGGAGCAATTTGCTCTGCGACACCTTGAAGAACTGCCGAGATCGGACGAACTGGCCATTGCGCTGAGGGAGCCGCGCCCAAGTGAGACCGCCGCTGTCGGCGATGCCCAGCTGTGAAACAAGCCATCGCCTTCTGCAGTCGACTATTATGTAAGAGGGCTCCAATCCGCAGAGGCATGCCGGGATGAAAATGAGAAGAATAATTTTTATAAGAGTAGGTGCGGCCTTCCTGTCAGCGGTTGGAATGGCATCCTGCGGCAGTGATAAGGGCGCCACCGACCCCGCGTCCAGCGCGTCACAGATAGCAATTATCAGTGGCAACAATCAGACGGGTGCTTCGGGCAACGTGCTGGCGCTGCCCTTGACGGTTAAGGTCTCGAATGCCAGCGGCGTGGGCGTCGCAGGTGTAAGAGTCAGATTTGCGTCTGCGGGTGGCGGCGGTTCTCTTGCACCGTCTAATCCAGCGACGAATTCCAGCGGTATCGCTGAATCGGCCTGGACACTTGGACCGACCACCACGCAGAAGGCCACCGCCACAGTCGAAGGGCTTAGCGGATCCCCCCTTACTTTTTCTGCAACGGCTACTGCGCCGCCCCAGTTGCTCCGCGAATTGAATTACCGGTAGTGATTTGGGTCGATCCTGTTAGCTGACACCTCGTCTGCGGCGCGAAGCGTCTGCACGTCATTCGACAATGTCTGAGTTGATGCGCATTCAGCGCGCGCTCGCGAGGGCGGGAGTCGCTTCGAGACGCGGTGCGGAAGTCCTGATCGAGGAACGGCGCGTAACGGTTAACGGCGTTGTTGCCCAAACCGGTCAGTCCGTCGATCCATCCAGGGACAAGATTGAGGTTGACGGCAAGCCCATAGCAACCCGGTCCGAGACAAAAACCGTCTGGATCGTCCTCAATAAACCTTCCGGTGTATTAACCACCAAGTCAGATCCTGGCGGACGGAAGACTGTGTTCGATTATGTCGAGAACGTGCCCGGCCTGACCTATGTAGGTCGTCTCGATTTTATGACAGAAGGTGTCCTTTTGTTTACAAACGACGGGGACGCTGTGGATGCTCTCACCCACCCGCGAAACGAGGTCGAGCGAACATATGTCGCCACAGTGCGGGGGCCGGGCCCTGAAGCTGTGAAAAGTGCGCGTCGAGGGATCAAGCTCGAGGATGGCATGGTATTTCCCCGAAGCATCGAGGCGCATCGTGTTTCACGAGGGCTCTGGGAGCTCGAAATTACGATCGCTGAAGGCCGGAATCGCGAAGTAAGAAGAATGTGTGAAGCGCTTGGACTCGAGGTCGAGCGGCTTGTGCGAACGCAGTTTGGACCAGTGAAGCTTGGTCAGCTTGAACCTGGAAAAACGCGAACGCTCAACCGGAAGGAAAGTGACATGATCGCAGGAATTGCGAAGGCGGCTGGCAGGAGATAGTCGGACACTAAAACAAAGAGGATTGCCCGTGGGAACCCAGGTCGCGCCGGCTGCAGACACAGCGCTAATTCATGATGTTGTCGCGCAGGTAGAGAAGCGAATCGTTGGTCAGACCTATATGGTCGAACGTCTGCTCATAAGTATTCTCACCGGAGGACATGTCCTCCTTGAAGGTGTTCCCGGTCTCGCGAAAACGCTGACGGTCCGCACTCTCGCTGAAACAATCAGCACGACCTTCCAGCGGATTCAGTTCACGCCCGACCTGTTGCCCGCTGACATCGTAGGCACCCAGATCTACGACCAGTCCACCAGCTCGTTCAGTGTCAAGAAAGGCCCGATCTTCGCCAACATCATCCTCGCAGACGAAATCAATCGCGCCCCGGCGAAGGTGCAGGCAGCACTGCTCGAAGCCATGCAGGAAAAACAGGTCACAATCGGTGGTACGACTTACACGCTGGAAGAACCTTTCCTTGTGCTTGCCACACAGAATCCGATCGAGCAGGAGGGAACGTATCCGCTCCCTGAAGCGCAGGTTGACCGGTTCATGCTCAAGCTGCACGTCGGCTACCCGACTCGCGACGAGGAAAAAGAAATCCTGCGTCGTATGGCAAGCGGACACAAAATCGAGATCAATGCTGTCGCGTCCCCCAAAGCGATCATGGAAGCTCGCGCCCGCATCGCAGATCTGTACATGGACGAGCGCATTATCGACTACATCGTGAACATCGTGCAGGCTACGCGCACTCCTGAAGCATCGGGGCTCAAGGATCTTGTTCCGCTCATCGAGTTCGGCGCGAGTCCGCGCGCAACACTTTCACTCGCACAGGCGTCCCGTGCGCACGCGTTTCTCCGGGGGCGTGGCTATGTGTCACCTGACGACGTGAAAGCAATCGCGCCTGACGTCCTCCGGCATCGCGTGCTCCGTACCTATGAAGCCGAAGCCGAAGATGTATCCAGCGACCAGATTGTCGGTCGCGTTCTGGACGCGATCCCGGCGCCGTGACTTTACGCGCAGCCGCTCGGCCAACGAAAGAAGCGCCGCGCGGTGTACCGCCAGAGATTCTCCGCCAGGTAAAACTCATAGAGCTCCGCACTCGCGGACTCGTGAATTCGCTTTTTACCGGAGAGTATCGCTCGGTGTTCAAAGGGCAGGGAATGGAATTCTCGGAAGTTCGGGAATACGAACCCGGCGACGATGTGCGCTCCATCGACTGGAACGTCACAGCGCGCATGCGGCGTCCATTCGTCAAGCGCTACATCGAAGAACGCGAGCTGACTGTGATGCTTGCAGTAGACCTTTCAGGGTCCGAGCGGTTCGGAACGATCCGCCGATTCAAGAGCGAGCTTGCAACCGAGCTCGCCGCGGTCCTCGCAATGACTGCCGTGCGCAATAATGACCGTGTGGGACTTGTGCTCTTCACCGATCGCATCGAATACGTCCTTCCGCCGCGCAAGGGACGCAGGCACGTGCTGCGAATGATTCGCGACCTGCTCACCTTCGAGCCCGACGGAACCGGCACCGATCTCGCCGGCACACTGGACTATCTGTCCAAGAGCATGAAGCAGAAGTCTATCGTGTTTCTGATTTCTGACTTCGTGGCCGAAGGCGTCGAGCATCCGCTCAAGCTTCTCGCGCAGCGTCATGACGTAGTCGCAATCACCGTGGAAGATCCAAGCGAGATCGACCTCCCCGACATCGGCATCGCACGCCTGACCGATCCCGAGAGTGGTGAGACAGTCTACGTAGACACAAGCTCGAACCGAGTACGCGAGCTATACGCGACTCAGGTTGGCGCTGAAGGTGACAACAGAAAGCATCTCCTTCGCAGACTCGGCATCGATCAGGTCACAGTAAGTACCAGCGGTAATTACATAGAACCCCTGCTCAAATTCTTCCGCCAGCGCGAAACCCAGGCTCGCAGAAGATGACTCGACGCATGGTTTTTGTTTTTCTCTGCGTGCTGTTGTCTGAGGTCTCTGCGGTCTCCGTGGCGAAAGGTGTTCAAGTGCCTGGGATAGGCGCCCAGATGGGCACCAAAATCACACCAGACACAGTCACGATAGGTGATCCCTTCATTTTGGTTTTGAGGGTAAAAGTAAAACCAGGGTTCAAGGTCGAATTCCCCCAGATGCCCGACAGCACCGACGGGAAGCCATCGAAGATTGCACTCGTCGGAAAACCACTCTTCGAGCGCCCGCCCAGTGACTCACTCGAATTCCGTGCATCGTACAAACTGACTGCATGGGATGTAGGCGTTCAGTCCATCCCGCTGAAAGATGTGCACATCGTCGGACCGGCTGGGACTGGGTTCCTGCCTCTCAAGATCGCTGTGTTCGTGAAATCCGTTTTGCCTGCTGACTCCAGTCTCCACGTTCCCAAGCCGCCCCGCGCACGCTTCCCGGTGCACAAAACCAACTGGTGGCCGCTGATAATCCTCGCCATGGCTGCGGCGCTCGCCGAATTGCTCTGGTGGATTTACAAGAAGTGGCGTGAGCGCAAAAATGCACCACGCGATCCTTATGTTGTCGCCATCGAGGAGTTCAAGCGCATCGAAAGCCTTCAACTGACGCAGAAAGGCGAACCCGAACTCCACGCGCTCCTGATGGCGGAAGCAATGCGCGTGTACCTCTCGGCGAAAGTCCCTGCAGCCCACATCTCCGACACGCCGCGGCAACTGGTCGATCACGTGCTCGGCGCCCGACTGGCAGACGATCGCGTGACTGGAGTCATGGAAGAAACCGAGCTGCTCAAATTTGCTCGTGCGCGCACGACCGCCGAGGCAGCGGCGCGTCTGGGGCAGAACGCACGTGCAATTGTAGATCTCGTGGAAAAACAGCTTGAGCCCAAGCCGGACGCTGAGGCGAAGGCAGCATGAAATTCCCTGGCGGCTTTGAGCTGATCAATCCGGAAGCGCTGCTGCTCCTGCTCGCGCTGCCCGCATGGTGGATATGGCGGAGACGCAGGGCGCAGCATGCCATTGTGTTCTCTCGCGCGAGCGTGCTTGCGGCGGGTCCGCGTGCAGGGCGACTGGTTCCGACGCTGATTTTCGTTGCCCGCAATGTGGCACTGGCCTCCGCGATCTTCGCGCTCGCGCGTCCGCGCACGTCGGGTAAAGTTGAAACCATTACCACGCAGGGCATCAACATCATCCTGACGATTGACATTTCCAGCTCGATGCTCGCACAGGATTTTCGTCCACAGAATCGAATCGAAGTTGCGAAAGACCGCGTGAAGCAGTTTATCGCTGCTCGAAAGTCAGATCGCATCGGTGTGGTTGCGTTCTCTGGCGAAGCACTGACTCAGGTGCCCCTTACAACCGATTACCCGGTAGCAATTCAGGCCGTCAACAATCTGCAGGCGGGGCAGCTGGAAGATGGAACTGCGATTGGAACAGCAATCGCAACATCAGCGAACCGGCTGCGTGACGCACCAGGTAGGTCGCGCGTGATGATTCTCCTGACTGATGGTGTCAACAATCGCGGGACGATTGACCCGTTGACTGCCGCGCAGGCCGCGGCTGTGTATAGCATCAAGATCTACACGATTGGAGTTGGCACCGAAGGAATGGCGCCCGTGCCAGTGGGCCGAGGGCTGTTCGGACTCAAGTTCGAGATGCAGCCTGTCCAGCTGGATGAAGTTCTGCTCGACCGGATCGCCAGGCTCACAGGCGGACGGTACTTTCGCGCGCGCGATGCGGCGGCCCTGACGCGTATCTATGACCAGATCAACACACTCGAGCGTGTGCCAGTGCAATCCAGGACTTACGTGCGAAATGTAGAGCAATACAGGTGGCCGCTGGCTCTTGCAATTCTTGCTCTGCTCCTCGAGCTGGGCCTTGTTGCATGGAAGGCGCCGATCCCATGATGAATCTGAATTTCGTAGAATGGCCCTGGGCGCTGGCTCTCGTCGCGGTACTTCCACTGATAGTCGCACTGCTCATCGTGCGCGGACGCAGGCATCGCACTGCGCGTCTGAGCAAGCTTGGCACAACAGACATGATCGCTCGGCTCGCGCCCAATGTAATACGCAATTCGCGATGGCAAATCGCGCGCGCAATTGTTTATTCGGCATTGTTCGGGATCGCTTTCGCAGGACCGCGCTGGGGCGTGACTCGAAATGCCGTTGCACAGAAAGGTGTGGACATTGTTCTCGCACTCGACGCGTCGCAGTCGATGCTTGCGACCGACGAACGCCCCAGCCGTCTCGCTGCGATGAAAGAAGCTGCATATCGCCTGCGCGAGTTATCACCCAGCGATCGGTTTGCGCTCGTTGCATTTGCGGGGAGGAGCTACATCCTGACTCCGATGACTGTAGACGATGCAGCGCTTAATCTCTTTCTCGACAATCTCGATCCCACGACCGTGGGGCAGGGTGGAAGCTCGCTCTCGAGCGCGATCAGGCAGGCTACGAATCTCCTTGCCATTGGCCAGTCGGAGAGCGGAAAAGCGATCGTCCTGATGAGCGATGGTGAAGGATTCGAGGAGGATCAGGAGGTTGTGAAGGAAGCGAAGCGCGCAGCGGATATGGGCATTCGTGTGATAACTGTGGGATTTGGAACTGCTGCAGGATCACAGATTCCGATACGTGAGAACGGAGTTGTTACCCTCAAGAAAGACGAGGGTGGGGCAACAGTGATCACGCGCTATTCGCCAACCATGCTTCAGGAGGCTGCGCAGGCCGGAGGCGGATCGTTCGTTCCGCCCGGTGACCCGGATCGCGCACAGCATATTCGTCAGGCTCTCACAGGTCTGCGCGCAGGGGCCGGAGTGGCCGGCCGCGGATCTGATTTGGCCCCGCGTTTTCAGTGGTTCCTTTTGCCAGCGGTGCTTCTTCTCATCTTTGACACAATTCGCTCTGCAATGCGCGGACGCAAGCGCCGCGAGGCCGTCGTTGCGACGACATCTGTTGCGGCTCTCCTGGTCATGACACTTTCGTCATGCGGAGGCGATCCGGACAAGCCACTGTATCCGCTCTACGACCGGGGCACCGCACTTATTAAGTCCGATTCACTTGCGGCCGCAGAGCCATTGCTGGAGAAAGCATCGAGGGCGAAAAATTCGGAGCTCAGATACCGCGCGCGTTTCAATTTCGGATACACTCAGCTCGTGCGTGGACTGCGCTACGCGAAAGCCAAGAATGATTCGTCCGAAGCATTGCTCGATTCAACTTTAGCGGTGTACCGGTCGGTGCTAGCGGAACGGTCAACTGATCTCGACTCGAAATGGAACTATGAGCTCGCCCTGCGCACACAGGCCGGTGGCGGTGGCGGTGGGGGAGGAGGAGGCGGTGGAGGTGGGGCGCCACAGCCACAGCCGTCGCCGAACAAATCTGACGCCGACATGCCCGCGCCCAAGGCGGTCGGCGGCATGGGTGTGAATCGCGCAGACCAGCTTTTGAACTCCATTGCCGACCAGGAGCAGGACGTGCAGGGCAGAAAGCAGCGCAAGAACGTTCCGCAGGAACCGCCCAGGGGAAAAGATTGGTAGAGCAAAGGCGGACAACTGAAACGTTAAATCGGACAACTCACAACGCGCTTTATTCTTAACCGCTAAACGAGCGACACCCATAGCAGCAGTCCGAGAAATGCGAAAATGGCCAGGACGAGATAAATGCTCGCGATTCCAATTTCCTTCGCCACTGTTTTAACTATCGATCCTCCGTAAACACGCCTGAGTGAGCGTGTGGAGTAAACCGGAATCGAGAGCATTCCAAGAATCGCTACCGGCGCCAACACGAGAGGATTACGCGCAAACTTCGCAAGCGCGATTATCGTGAGCGCAAAAAAGATGTAGCTGTGCAAATGCACCGCGAAGTAGAGATGCTCCGGGTAACGCCGCCCGCGATAGAACACCGACAGGATCAACGCAAAGAGTGGAAGGAGGACGAACAGCATCTTTGGGAGCGTCTGCACAATCTTCAGTTTGAAACCGGCAGGGTCGGTCACGAGTCCGCGCAGCACCGGCCGCATCAGCAGCGGAGCTCGCTCGAGATCCTTGAGCGCAGAGTCTCGCTTGGCCGCCGTCAACGCACCCGGATCTTCCAGCGCCGACTTCGCAGCAGCCGCTACCCGCTCCGGCCGAGTCATTCCGGCAGTGTCGGGCTTGATTTGCACCTGAAAATTCTGGGGCTGCTGCCCTGGAAGTCGGGTGTTGGGCGCTGCAGCTGAAACCACGAAGTAGGCAACGCTTGCGAACAGGTACACGCGGATTGGCGAGAGATATCTTGCGCGCCGGCCCTGCAGGAATTCCAGCGTCAGCAAGCCTGGTTTGGTAACCAGTGCGCGGAGCGTAATGAGAAACCTTCCGTCCCAGCCCGAAAATTCAGCGATCGCTTCGGACACGAGCTCACGCAGGGTGGGGTAGGGAGGAACGTCCCTCTGGCCGCAACTTGCGCAGAAATGCCCGCGGAGCGGCTCGCCGCAATTGAGGCAGAAAGAATTACCCACTGAAGTCATCGCCCGAAATAACGCCTTGAAAGCCCTGTTCGATAGTGATGCCCGGAATGAAAAAGCCCCAGCGATTTCTCACGCGCGCTGGCGCTGCCGTAAATTCTGGGAGATCGAATGATCCCCTCAATGCCGATGACGAATGATAAAAGCCGAGGACTACACACAAGTTCCCGAAGGCCTGCCAACTCCTGAAGACGACGGCGGAGCTTCTCATCTGGTCGGACTGGCATTGCCCGAGGTCACCCTGCCAGCCACAGACGGCACCTCCGTGGAGATTGCACGAATCGATGGAACAGTCGTGCTCTTTTGCTACCCAATGACTGGCCGGCCAGGCGCCGCACTGCCCGATGGGTGGGACTCCATTCCCGGGGCGCGAGGATGTACTCCGCAGGCGTGCAGCTATCGTGACAGCTACTCGGATTTCGTGAATGCCGGAGCTGTTGTCTATGGAGTGAGCACCCAGTCGACCCCTGATCAGCGAGAAGCGGCAGAACGTCTTCACCTCCCGTTTCCCCTTCTTAGTGATGAAGGGGGCGAGCTCACCGGCAAAATCCACCTTCCAACTTTCGAAGCAGATGGGAAGACGCGTCTCAAGCGACTCACGATTGCTGCGAAACAGGGGCGCATTGCAAAGGTCTGGTATCCAATCTTTCCATCAAACTCCGATGCGTCGCTCGTGCTCGACTGGCTGCGCATCTAGCGAGTAACTTGAGTCGTGCCCCGAATTTTAGTTCTTCCCTCCGCAGTAGCCGACCAGATCGCAGCTGGTGAAGTTGTCGAACGCCCGGCATCCGTAGTTAAAGAGCTGGTTGAAAACGCTCTCGATGCGGGCGCGAAAACAATTGAGATCACAATCGAAGAAGGGGGGCGCCGGCTGATTCGCGTAAGCGATGACGGCTCCGGAATGGATCGCGACGACGCCAGTCTCGCCCTCGCCCGTCACGGCACTTCAAAGATTCGGGCAGCGTCGGACCTGGTATCCATCGCGAGTTTTGGTTTCCGCGGTGAAGCGCTGCCCGCAATTGCGTCCGTGTCGGAGCTCGAGCTCGAGACTTCTGAAAGCACCGGAACGGGTACGCGCGTGGAAGTTCGCGGCGGCACCATGATCGGCGCCTCGGAAGCTGCGCGACGCCAGGGAACCACAGTCACAGTGCGGAATCTTTTCAGCAATGTCCCGGCACGTCTCAAGTTCATGAAGAGCGCGCGCTCTGAATGGAGGAGCATCTCCGAAACTCTTACGGCCATAGCTGTGAGCCGCCGCGACATCAGGCTCATCGCAACTCACGACGGCCGAAAAGCGATGGACGTCGCGCCGGCTTCCGGTCTTCGTGCACGGCTCGGCGAAATCTGGAGCACGAGCTATGCGTCCAACCTTGTTGAAGTCGAGGATCTCACCGGCCCGATTCACACGACAGGTCTGGTCGAGCGACCATCCGATGTCGGCACCGCGTCGCGGCGTGTGATCATCTCACTGAACGGTCGCGTCATTCGGGATACAGGACTCGTTCGCGCCGCAGAGTCGGCATACAAGTCCACAATCGCCCCCGGCCTTCGCCCATCGCTCTTTCTCGGCATCACTATTCCCACTGATTCTGTCGATGTAAACGTGCATCCCGCAAAAGCCGAAGTCCGTTTTCGCGACCGCTGGACCATCGAACGTGCAGTGGAGAACGCAGTCCGCCGCGCGCTGGGCACAATGGACAGTGCGGCGAGCTACGGTCGGCCTTCGTGGCTTCCACTCGCGAGCACCAGCGCGCCCGCGCAGCCATTCGAGGAATCGCGTGCATTCGTGCAAAGCGCTTATGCGAACGGAATTGGATTTCAGACAAGTAGCGAGACTACGAGTTTTACTTCGCCGGACATCGAATCACCGGCGCCAAGCGAGCCGATCCCGCCGCTGCTCCAGTTGAAGCGCACCTACATCATGTTCGAGCACGAAGACGGGGTTGTACTGATCGACCAGCATTCAGCGCACGAGCGAATTCTCTTTGAGCGTTTCATGCGCGGCATGGAGCAGGGCAGTGGAGGCGGTCAACGGTTGTTGCTGCCGCTTACGCTGCACCTCGATCCGGACGAACAGGAAGCGCTTGACGCCAATCGCGAATATTTCACACAGCTTGGATTCGAGATCGAAGACTTTGGCAGCAACACCGTTCTCGTATCCTGTGTGCCAACGCCGCATGCCAGATTTGATGCCGAGCGCTGTCTCCGCGATACGCTCAGTGCGCTGACAGGATCACGAAATCCTGGAACGGCCGCGAAGCACGAGTACCTCGCTGCTACATTCGCGTGCAAGGCTGCGATCAAGGCTGGCGAAGAGCTCTCGCAGTCAGAGATGCGCGCCCTCTTTGCTTCGCTCAGGGATACACAGCTCCCGGCTCACGATGTTCACGGACGTTCCACGATTGTCCAGCTCTCATGGGACGAGCTGGAGAGAAAGTTTGGCCGCAAATAGCATAGCCGTAATCTGCGGTCCCACGGCTTCCGGAAAATCATCGGTCGCAATGATGCTGGCTCGTGCCTTTCACGGCACCATTCTCAGCGCAGACTCACGCCAGATCTATCGCCGATTCAACATCGGGACTGCAAAGCCCGTCGCGGAACAACACGAGATCCCGCATCGTGGAATCGACATCGTCGATCCCGCCGATCGCTATTCCGCAGCGCAGTGGGCAAATGACGCGAGTGTATGGATCGACGAAACACACGCGATGAATCGCATTCCAATTGTCGTAGGCGGCACAGGTCTCTACATCCGCTCACTCTTCGAACCCCTCTTCGACTCTCCGGAGCTCAATCCAGTGAAGCGAGCGAAGCTGCATGAACAGTTCTCGACAATGTGCACCAATGACCTTCGCAACTGGTGCATCCGCCTCGATCCCGAAAAAGCCCACCTCGGCCGCACCCAACTCATGCGCGCCATCGAAACCTCCGAGCTAACCGGCCAAAAGCTGTCCGTGCTTCAAAAAACGGAAAACGGAAAACGGATAACGGAAAACGCACCACGGTATCTGGTCCTCGATCCCGGCCCGACGCTGGCCAACCTCATCGAACTCCGCGTCGATCAGATGCTTTCCTCCGGCTGGGAAGAGGAAGTCCGCACCCTGATAGCCGACATCCCACCTGACGCCCCGGCATGGAAGGCCAGCGGTTACCGTGTGATGCGCGAAGTTGTAAAGGGTGAAATGGAATTGTCAGCCGCTCGCGCGCGTATCATTATTGAGACGCGGCAGTACGCGAAACGACAACGCACCTGGTTCCGGCATCAACTCGACGGCGATGTGACTCGCCTCGATCCGCTCGGTCCCGATTTCAACGCGCAACTGGAGAGCTGGTGGACAGAAAGCTGAAGATCGGCATCACCTGCTATCCAACCTATGGCGGATCCGGCGCGGTCGCGACGGAGCTGGGAATCGCTCTCGCCGAGCGCGGGCATGAAGTGCACTTCATCACGTACAGGCAGCCATTCCGCCTTCCCGCATTTCTTCCGCGGGTCTTCTTCCATGAAGTAGATGTCGGCCGTTACCCGCTCTTTGAATTTCCGCCCTACGATCTCGCGCTTGCGGTCCGCATGCACGAGGTGGTGCGCGACCACAAGCTCGACCTGATTCACTGCCACTATGCAATTCCGCACGCAACCAGCGCCTGGATTGCGCGTGAAATGCTCAAGGCCAATGGTCATGGACTGCGAATCGTCACGACACTGCACGGAACTGACATCACGATTGTAGGACAGGATTCTTCATTCCACGAGATCACCAAGTTCTCGATCGAGCGCTCGGACACGCTCACTGCAGTTTCGGAGTTCCTGAAAAAAGAGACCTATCACGCTTTCGGCTGCACTGCGTGCAACGTCCAGGTCATTCACAACTTCATCGACCCGAACGTGTACGATCGGGCGCGTCACGATTCGGCGCTCAAGAAACAGTTCGGGAAGAAGCCGATTCTGATGCACATCTCAAACTTCAGGCCGGTGAAGAGAGTTCGCGATGTTGTGAGGATCTTTGCGAAAGTGCACGAGCACATGCCGTCAGTGCTTGTCATGGTTGGAGATGGACCCGATCGTCCGAGCGCCGAGGAAGAGGCCCGTACGCTCGGTGTCGAAGAGCACGTACAGTTCCTCGGCAAGATAGACATGGTCGCTCCACTGCTCGCCGCGGCTGACATTTTCCTCCTGCCCAGCAGCAGCGAGTCTTTTGGTCTGAGCGCACTCGAGGCAATTGCGTCGGGTGTTCCAGTCATAGGCTCCAACGCAGGCGGACTTACCGAGGTTGTGCGTGACGGAGAGACTGGCTTTCTCTGTGGAGTCGGGGACGTAGAGGGAATGTCAAAGGCAGCAATCGGCCTGCTCACCGACAAGGCTGCCTGGAAAAAGATGAGCGACCTCGGCACCGCAGATGCGCGGGCGCGATTCTCGCTCGATGCCATCGTTTCGCAATATGAAGCAGTGTACGAACAGACAGTCAGCGAAAACTAAATGACAATCTTTCAGGCAATCGTACTCGGTATAGTCCAGGGACTGACCGAGTTTCTCCCCGTCAGCAGCTCCGCGCACCTTGCGCTCACGCCATGGCTGCTCGGCTGGAAGGACCCGGGTCTCGCGTTCGATGTAGCACTGCACTTCGGAACGCTTATCACAGTTCTCTGGTTTTTCAGGAGCGAGTGGGCAGCGCTCATCGCATCGGCTATCCGGATGATCCGGACCCGTCGCGTAAACAGCCCGAGTGAGAAGCGGGTGCTCTTTCTGATCCTCGCAACTATTCCAGGTGCGATCGGCGGACTACTGCTTGAGGAAAAAGCCGAGACCACATTCAGGTCGCCAACGTTGATCGCCCTCAACCTGATAATGATGGGCATCATTCTTTGGGTCGTAGACAGGATCGGAAAGCAGGAGCGCGACCTCGATTCAATGAACTGGAAGCAGGCTGTCACGATAGGGTTCGCCCAGGTCTGCGCACTTGTTCCTGGGGTGTCCCGTTCCGGAGCCACCATCACGGCGGGACGCGCGCTCGGTTTTCACCGGGAGTCAGCCGCCGTATTCAGCTTTCTAATGAGCATGCCCATTACGGCGGCGGCCGTCGTGCTCAAGGGGCCCGATGTTCTACGTGCCGGTAACCTCGGCGCCGAGGTGATTGTTGGCGTACTTGCCGCTGCATTGAGCAGCTGGCTCGCCATCGCAGTTCTGTTGCGGTACGTTAGCCGCCACAGCTATGGAATTTTCGGAATTTACCGAATCGTCGCCGGCCTCATCGTACTCGGACTCATCGCAGCCCGAGGCTGACGGGTACAGGTACGACGGACAGAGTGCAGACCAGCTAGCGCGAGCCGTCGGCGTTCCACGGCTCGTGCTGATGCAGGCTATCGGCTCGACGATGGACGTTGCGCACCGTCTGGCGGCTGCGGGCACGACATCAGGTACAATGATTCTCGCCGATCAACAGACCTCAGGACGCGGTCGCGGTGGGAAAGTGTGGGAATCGCAGCCCGGGCAGGGAATTTGGCTCACGCTTATCGAGCGACCGCGTGATGAGCGAGCCATAGAAGTTCTTTCGATTCGCGTCGGTCTTGCCGCAGCAAAAGCGCTTGATCGTTTTGCTGAAGAACCCATTCGCCTCAAATGGCCCAACGATCTGTATACCGGCGGCAAGAAGCTCGCAGGGATTCTCGTCGAGGCGCGCTGGCGTGAAGGTCAGCCGGAATGGGTGGCAATCGGAATTGGAGTCAACATCGTCGCGCCTGCTGAAGTTGAAACGGCGATCGGACTCGAGCCGGGAACGTCGAGACTTGAGGTTGTTGAGGAGCTCACCGCGCTGGTAAGAAATGCAATGCGCAGTACAGGATCACTAACCGATGCCGAACTCGCCGAGTTCCGCACCCGGGACATGGCGCTGGGGCATATGTGCATCGAGCCGGCAAACGGCGAAGTCCGGGGTATCACTGAGCGAGGCGAGTTGGTAGTCGCGTTGGCGGATTCGGTCGTCAAGGTTCGGTCTGGTTCGCTCATGCTGGCTACTGAGTGGACCGCCTGACTCTCAATGGGCAGGAGACCGGTCTCCTGTTCCCCCCTCGCCATTAATTACCTTTGAACTCAATGATCCTGGTTTTCGACGTAGGCAACACCGAGACAACCGTTGGACTGTTCAACGGCGACAAGCTCCAGGAACACTGGCGCCTGACAACCACGGCTGCACGCACTTCGGACGAGATCCGTCTCATGTTGCACGGCTTGATGCAGGCCGCGGGCATCGACGAGAAGGGAATCAAAGGTTCCGCTATCGGGTCTGTAGTCCCCCCGGTTACTCCAATTCTGTACGACGCCTGCAGGGACATGTTTGGGGGGAAGCCAATCGTGATCAACGGCAACTCGAAACTCCCCATCAAGCTCAAGGTGGATGAGCCCATGACCGTGGGTGCCGACCGCATCCTCAACACCCTTGCGGCCAGTCAGATGTACAAGCGCGACACCATCGTTGTGGACCTCGGAACCGCTACGACATATGACTGCATAACTGCCAGTGGCGACTTCATCGGGGGTATCATTCAGCCGGGTGTAATCAGCTCCGCGGAGTCACTTTTCCGGCGCACATCACAGCTTCCTGCGACTGAGATCCGCCCTCCCAAAAATGTGATCGGTACGCGGACCGACGACTGCATTCGGGGTGGAGTTTTGTTCGGCGCAGCTGATTCGATCAGCGGAATTGTGAGCCGTATTCGGAAGGCCTGGCCGACCTCGGAACAGCCCTACGTAGTTGGCACAGGTGGACTCGCGGAAGTCATTGCCCCACATTGCGATGCGTTTGATCACCTTGAGCCCTTTCTCACGCTTCAAGGGTTGCGTCTCGCGCACAATATTCTTGCAAAAAAGGCCGCGGCCTAGAACTCTCCGACGCGTGATGTCCCGGCTGCCGCTGCATCCTCTTCGCGCCGGGAAGGAAGTGAGAAATAGAATATGGCGCCGTCGGTTTCCGGGAACTCTGCCCATGCGCTGCCGCCAAGGGATTCAGCAGTTTCCCGCACAATACTGAGTCCTAGGCCGGTACCATCTACAGTTGTAACGGTGTCGCCATGTGCCCGATAAAATTGCTCGAATAGCCGCTCGCGCGCGTCTAGCGGTACTCCCAGTCCGTTATCGCTAACACGAACGATCAACTCACCGCCCATGTGTGAGAGCTGGCCAAAGCGGAGTTCACCGTCTATCTGCACCACGCGGCTATCCTTGGCAGGGTCGCTGTACTTGATGGCATTAGACACGTAATTCATCATGCACAGCTCCACGGCCGCAGCATCTACTTCCACTTGTGGAAGATCTTCGGCTATTACGACGTCTACGCCGCGGGCTTCCGCAGCGTCGCGCAGTTGTCGGACAACCTCGGCAACCGCCTGCGGAAGCAGGACGTTCCGCTGCTGCCGTGAGTCGGACTCGATTCTTGAAAGCGCTTCGAGGTTTTCGAGGACCTGCTGAAGTCCGTTGGCATTCTCGGAAACCATTGTCTGAAACCGCGCTCTCTGGCCCTCATCTACCCATGGTTCGGACAGAATGCCTGCGGCGCCGCGAATGGCGCCGACGCGATTCTTTAGCTCGTGTGACACCATGCGGTTGAATCTGCGCAGGCGTTCTTCGCGCTCTTTCACCTTCTCGGCGGCCAGCCGCAAGAAATGTGTGGTGGTTGCCTGGCGGATCAATTCCAGAGCTTCAGATACGCGGCTCCAACACTCCAGTAAATCGCTCGGTGCTGAATCGAGTTCAATGTCGTCAACGACTTCCGTAAGAAAGCTCAGAATTATGGCGCCGAGGAGTTCCTGCTCTTTCAGGATTTCGTATGCGTCAAATCCCTGGCTATGGCGCAGAGCCCCGAGCTCCATGGCTTTCGGTACAAGAGGCACGGATTCATCCGGTTCCTGCTCGGGGAATTCCAGGTGGGTGGCAATGCCATCTATGAGAAGCGGCACATGGTTAAGGAGTTCGGCGGTGGGGAAGATGCGCCCCGCGTCGATCTTTACTCGCGCCATGATTCGGTCCAGCCAGCGGCGTACAAGGTCTTCGCGGGCGTCACGCAGTCTTCCAGCCAGCTGCGCAGCTAGGGCGTTGGTTTGGGAGGGAGATTTTCGCGGTGACATCATTCAGGAAGGTAGTGCCAAAAGCGTACCTAGATAAGAATCATGACTAGTACTCCGGCTGAGCTACAGCTTTAAGCTCATTATTTCCCAAGCTGTGATAAGGCAATTACTTACCAAGCTCACTTAAAGAAGTTTCGCAGGTCACTGGGGTGGCGAGATAAGACCCGCTCAATCGCTTGACTCGACCGCTTAAATTCGTACATTACAATCTTACTAGCACTCACAGTCATTGAGTGCCAGCGCGTATCCCGAGGCATCATTTTCAACCCTGAACCCAAGAAGAGGGGTTTGTTTTATGGCAACATCGAAGCTCAATAGCAGCAAGGTCGCTCCACTCTCAGACCGCGTCGTAGTCAAGTCGCTGGAAGAGACCGAGCAGATGCGCGGCGGACTGTACATCCCGGACACGGCCAAGGAAAAGCCACAGCAGGGCGAGATCATCGCCGTTGGTCCAGGACGGTATGAAAAGGACAAGCGAGTCCCGATGGAGTTGAAGGTCGGAGACAAGGTCCTTTACGGAAAGTACAGCGGCAGCGAAGTCACGATCGAAAACGAGCAGTACCTGATCCTCCGCGAGTCGGATGTTCTCGCGGTCATCGGCTAACCGTCACACAAGAGAAGAATTCAAATGGCAGCCAAAGAACTTCATTTCAACGTCGAAGCACGCGCAGCACTCAAGCGCGGCGTCGATCAGCTGGCCGAGGCGGTCAAGGTTACGCTCGGTCCTAAAGGAAGAAACGTCGTAATCGACAAGAAATTCGGCGCACCGACAGTCACCAAGGACGGCGTCACCGTAGCGAAGGAGATCGAGCTTTCCGATCCGCTCGAGAACATGGGCGCGCAGATGGTAAAGGAAGTCGCGACCAAGACGTCCGATCTCGCCGGAGACGGCACAACGACGGCGACTGTTCTGGCCCAGGCGATTTTCCGCGAAGGCTTGAAGAACGTCACTGCAGGCGTGAACCCGATGGCGCTCAAGCGCGGCATCGACAAGGCGGTCACCACGGTTGTCGAAGAGCTCAAGAAGATGAGCGTCGATACCAAGGGCAAGAAGGAGATCGCACAGGTCGGCGCAATTTCGGCTAACAACGACCAGGAAATCGGCGATCTGATCGCTGAAGCAATGGAGAAGGTTGGCAAAGACGGCGTCATCACCGTCGAGGAAGCAAAGGGACTCGAGACAACACTCGAGACCGTCGAAGGAATGCAGTTCGATCGCGGATACCTGTCGCCGTACTTCGTCACCGATCCAGAGAAGATGGAAGCGGCGCTCGAAGACGCGATGATCCTGATCCACGACAAGAAGATCTCTTCAATGAAGGATCTGCTCCCGATCCTCGAGAAGGTTGCGCAGCTT
>JANLYJ010000307.1:0-3045 GCA_031365555.1 Gemmatimonadaceae bacterium
CTCCACACGCATCTCGTTGTGAAAGAGGATGGCTGGTATCTCTTTGGCTTCGAGAATGTCTTCGAGAGAAAACTTTTTCAGCGGCTGCTCGGCGCAAAGGGAGTTGGTCCTGCGCTCGCGCTTGGGATGATGTCCGCACTGTCAGCGAACAGGTTGGTGCGCGCAATTCAGGAAAAGGACATTGCGACGCTGCAGGGAGTTCCGCGGGTGGGGCGCAAGAAGGCCGAGCATATCATTCTCGATCTGGGTGAAAAGATGGACGATCTGGCGCTAAGCGATGGCCAGAAATCTTCCCGTCCGGGCGGTGCCGCGGCCGACGACGCAATGCGCGCGCTCGTATCACTTGGATATTCGCTGGGTGAAGCAGAGAAAGCAGTTCGTGCTGCGCTAGATGGTGGAGCGAAGCCATCTGAGCCGGCAGAAGTTATTCGTGCGGCACTCGCGAAGATTGGTGGGTAGGGGAAGGATCTTGGTTCGCACGTAGGCCACGTAGGATGCACGTAGGTTCACGTAGGACTGCAATTGATTAGGGGGAACGGCACGACGCGTTAGATCCGCGTGCTGTTCCCCCCATTTTTGCATTCCTACGTGAACCTACGTGTGCACTACGTGGCCTACGTGCGAACCAAAAGCTTTACGGCCGATTAAAAAGGATGCTTAGTAATCTCGGTGGCGCCCCCGATTCCCGGTCGAGATCGTCTGACCATTCGCCTATTCGTACCAATTTCAGCCCGGCATCGATCCCACCATTCACATATTCCGACACATCGTGCGGGTAAGCTTCCACTTTGTGCCTTTCACCTGATTTGTTGTCAGTGAACTGCGCCTGAGAGCCGAGGCGTTGGCGGAATGGATGGAGCTCGCAGAGGAAGAGGGTTCCATTCGGTCGCAGAACGCGCTGTGCTTCTTCGAAGACGACTCGGATGTTCGAGACATGTTCGAGTACGAGATTACCGATGACTGCGTTGAATGATTCATCGGGAACCGGCCATGCGCGCTGGATGTCGTGTTCGACGAACTTCACGTTGGCGGATGGGACGCGGGCACGGGCACGGGTAAGCATTTCGGGTGAGAGATCGAGTGCCGTGACCGACTCAGCGTGCTGAGACAACCATTCGGTGTTCTTTCCGGTACCGCAGCCAATTTCCAGCACGTCGCGACCTGCGACGTCCAGCTCATGCGTACGCAGAACGAGCGCGTCGAGGTCCCGCGTGCGGTTTTCGTTGGTATCGTACGACTCTGACCATGAGGCGTAGGCAGCGCGAACGTCCTTATCGGCTGAAGACATTCCTGAAGATAATTCCGATTTTCGGCGAACTGTGCTCCAGTCCTAGATATTCCAGGCGGACTAATCCAAACTATCCTCATGGCCTCTCATACAGCTGATCGAGCGTCGACTTTTACCGAATCGGTAATCCGCGAAATGACCCGCGTCGCGAATCAATGCGGTGCGATCAACCTTGCGCAGGGATTTCCCGATTTCCCAATGCCCGAGCCGATGAAAGACGCGGCGTGCGCGGCGATTCACGGTGACATAAACCCGTATGCGATCACGTGGGGCACACCAGCGCTCCGGATAGCGATTGCCGCGAAGTACCGGCGCTGGTACGACATGGACATCGATCCCGACCGCGAGATCACAGTCACATGCGGCGCGACTGAAGCGATGGCCGCGGTTTTCATGGCGCTGATCAATCCGGGTGACGAAGTGATCATCTTCGAGCCCTTCTATGAGAACTACGGACCTGACGCAATTCTCGCCGGCGCGAAACCCGTGTTCGTTCCGCTCGAAGGGCTTGAATGGAAATTCGACCCCGAGAAATTGAAAGCTGCTTTTGGCCCCAAGACACGGGCTATCATCGTCAATACTCCGCACAATCCCACCGGTCGCGTGTTCACCCGCGATGAGCTCACCCAGATTGCCGACCTTTGCAAAGACTACGATGTGCTCGCGATCACCGACGAGATTTACGAACACATCCGATATGCAGGTGGTCACCACGTGCTGGCGACATGGCCGGGTATGCGCGAGCGGACGATTACAATCTCCGGTCTTTCGAAGACATTCAGCTGCACAGGGTGGCGGCTTGGCTATGCGATCGCTCCGCCGGAAATGTCTTCACCCATAAGGAAAGTTCACGACTTTCTTACTGTAGGTGCACCCGCACCGCTGCAGGCGGCTGGAGCAGTTGGAATGGCCTTCGATGCCGACTATTACAATCACCTGGCACTTGGATACCGTGAGCGCCGCGACCTGCTTTGCGCCTCGCTCAAAGAAGCGGGATTCAAATTCTGTCTGCCCGAAGGCGCGTACTATGTCCTGGCTGACTTCTCGGAAATCAGTGACAAGGACAGCAGGTCGTTTGCGCTTTGGCTGGCAGAGGAAGTTGGTGTCGCTACCGTTCCGGGAATGAGTTTCTTCCGAAGTCCGGAGATGGGGCACTCAGTGACCCGGTTCGCTTTCTGCAAACAGCTCTCAACACTTGAGCGTGCTTCGGAGCGGCTCGCCACGTTGAGCGCAAAAGTCTAACGGAGGAAGTGTGGCCAATTCGAAAGAGCAGGAAGTGCTCGACCTGGAGCGCGGGTTCTGGGAGACAATGAAGACAAAAGACGGCAAGAGCGCCGCGGCGATGACTGCAGATGGATGCATTGTCGCCGGAGCCTCAGGAGTTTCTGCTATCGACAGCGCCATGATGGAGCAAATGATGGCAGGCGGAAAGTGGACGCTCGAGAAGTACTCTTTCGATGAAAAGTCGAGAGTAGTTCGTTTTGTAAACGACGATCTCGCGATTGTCGGGTACCGAGTAGACGAACAGCTTCAGGTCGAGGGGAAACCTGTGACGCTTCAGGCCTATGACACCTCGGTTTGGAGCCGCCGTGACGGGAAGTGGATGTGCGTGCTGCACACCGAGTCGGTCGCCGGTGATCCTTACGGAAGGGACCGCGTTACAAAGAGCTAGTCGACGCTTTGAGTTTTAGGGGGACAGGAGACCGGTGAGACCGGTGAGAACTAAATCGATGGATCATTGCCGTTTGTTTTTGGGG
>JANLYJ010000419.1:0-4241 GCA_031365555.1 Gemmatimonadaceae bacterium
GACCAATGGCCGTCATGACCAATCTTCACAATCCCCTCCGGGGGCTACCAATGCTATGCTAGATGATCCCCGCCGGTGGCGAGTATCATCATCCTACGGCTTCGAAAGGTCTTGATGTTTTAAATTTTGTGCTCCTCGCCCGTGTCCAGAATAACGTCATCAAACTGAGTCATTGGCGCTTCTCGGACACCGGCCTCAGTGCGTGTGGATAGACCGTCGTTACTCGGCATCCGAGAAACCTGCACGCCCGTCACCAACTTCCGGCCATAGCTCGCGGAGCTCGTGCGAAACGACCCCCACCATTTGGCAAAAGCGGATCATCGAGCGAGGTTATCATTCAGGTTACCGGCATGGGGCCGAGCGGGACCACCCCAATTCCGCAGAAGTAATATCCGGAAAACTCAATGCTTTGGTTGTCCCCGCTTCAACCAAGGCGCTTGAGACGGCGCGATCTGCTGTTCGAGACCAAGAAGATTTCCGCGAAATGGGACGATACATATGGTGCTCGAGCTCCCTAGCGCTTAAGATCAGGACCAGTCCTATCGAGCGCGGCGAATGGCGCAATGACATGGAAGATCTGATTGCGATTGCCCCCCGATGCAATATCGCACCATCATGACCCAGTTGTAGTAATAGAGGCTTAAGAATGGCACAGATCACCTTTATTGGGCTCGGTAAAATGGGCCTCCATATGGCACATAACCTGACAAAGGGCGGACATGCCGTAACTGGGTTCGACTTGTCCGACGCAGCTGCTGCCGCTTACAGGAAAGGCGGCGGCAAGACCGCAGAGACTCTGAAGCAGGCGCTTGTCGGCGCAGAGTACGTCGTCTCGATGGTCAATACCGGCAAACATGTCAAAAGCCTCTACTGCGGGGAGACTGGGGCCATCGCGCTCTCTCCGAAATCGGCAATGCTGCTCGATTGCTCAACGATCGACGTCGAAACGGCACGCGCTGTGTCGAAAGAAGCGAACACCGCCGGGCGGCTGATGGTTGACGCCCCGGTGTCGGGCGGCACCATGGGCGCCGAGGCTGGGACATTGACATTCATGGTTGGCGGTACGCAGCAAGCATTCGAGCGTGCGCAACCGATCTTGAAAAGTATGGGGCGCAATATCGTACATGCGGGCCCATCCGGGAACGGACAGGCGGCCAAGATCTGCAACAACATGATGACCGGCATCAACGTCATCGGAACAAGCGAGGCGTTCGCGCTCGGGCAAAAACTCGGCCTCGATCCTCAAACGCTTTACAATATTGCGTCCACGTCGTCTGGAGCTTCTTGGGCGATGACGACCTATTGCCCGGTGCCTGGACCAGTGCCGACCTCTCCTGCCAGCCACAACTACGAGCCCGGCTTTTCGACCGAATTGATGCTCAAGGATATGCGCCTGTCGCAGGAAGCCGCGAGCGCAGTGGGCGCATCGACCCCGCTCGGGGCATGCTCGACCTCAATCTATCAGGCCTTGGCTAACAACGGCTTGTTGGCTAAGGATTTCTCGATCGTTGCCAAGCTGCTGAGTGGTGAACTCGGCGTTGCGGCGGAGAATGCTCCAGCAACCAAGAAGGCCACCTGACGTCGCGCCCACGGCACAAGTCGGGCGCCGAGCGGCGCGCACCCCAGCATGAGATTTCAAGGAGACGCTACATGAACGCAAATGCACCGCTCGGCTTGAAGACAGTCGCTTTCGTCAAGCGCCAAATGTTGATCGATGGCGACTGGGTCAATGCATTGGGCGGCGAAGCAATAAACGTCGAAAATCCTGCACGCAAGGAAAAGATCGGCGAGGTACCTCGGGGGCAAGCTGCCGACGTCGATCGCGCAGTAGCAGCCGCGGCTATCGCTTTCCCAAAATGGTCCCGCATCGTCGCCCGCGACCGGGGCAAGCTGCTTCTGCGAATCGCGGATGCAATCGAGGCGCGCGTCGAAGAGCTGGCCCGCGTCATCGCCGCCGAAACCGGCAATGCGCTCCGCACTCAGGCACGGCCGGAAGCCCGTGGCGTAGCGGATACCTTCCGCTATTTTGGCGGGCTCGCCAGTGAACTCAAGGGCGTCACCTATCCGCTGGGAGATGGCATCCTCAGCTATACCCGGCGCGAGCCGATCGGTGTTGTCGGCGCGATCGTGCCGTGGAATGCGCCGGGCATGCTCTCGGCCATGAAGGTCGCGCCGGCGATCTGTGCCGGCAACACAATCGTCCTCAAGGCCGCTGAGGACGCGCCCCTTTCAGTGCTCTTCATCGGAGAAGTCTGTCGGGAATTCCTGCCAAAGGGCGTGGTCAACATCCTGACCGGGTTTGGCGTGGAATGTGGTGCTGCTTTGGCTGCGCATCCGGCGGTTAGGAAAGTCTCGTTCACCGGCTCGACGGCAGTCGGCAAGGCGATCATGCGAGCGGCGTCCGAGCGCATCGCACCGGTTTCACTCGAACTCGGGGGAAAAAGCCCGGCGATCGTCTACGCTGACGCAGATAACAGCTGGGTCGTCGACGGTGTGATGTCCGGCATGCGGTTTACGCGGCAAAGCCAGTCATGCACAGCTGGTTCGAGACTGTTCTTGCACAAGTCGATTTTCGACAGCTTCCTCGACAAGATGAAGTTCCGTGCCGCGGAGCTCAAGATCGGCGATCCGCTCGACGAAGAGACCGATATGGGCTCAATCATCAACGAGAAACAATTCGGCAAAGTCTGCGGTTACATCGCCGAAGGTTTGGAGCGCAAGGGCGCGCGCGTGGCGTTCGGTGGATTGCCACCCGCAAGCGGCCCGCTGAGCAAAGGCTACTTCACGGTGCCGACCGTCTTTGCCGACACCTCCAACGACTGGCGTCTCGCGCGCGAAGAAATCTTTGGTCCCGTGCTGGTAGCAATTCCCTGGACCGACGAAGATCAGGTCATCGCGCTGGCCAATGACAGCCACTATGGGTTGGCCGGCTACGTCTGGACACAAGATGTCGGCAAGGCGCTTCGGACGGCCCATGCGCTCGACGCTGGCTGGGTTCAAATCAACCAGGGTGCGGGTCAATCGCTAGGACAACCTTACGGTGGCCGGAAGCAGAGCGGCATCGGACGCGAATTCGCGCTCGAAGGCATGCTCGATAGTTTCACCGATCTCAAGACAGTGACGGTCAATATCGCCGCACCGCCACAGTAGAGCGGCGCCTTCGCCCGCGACCGTCCGGAGCTAAATGCATCGCGTCAGCGTTCTCGGCTCGTTCCAAGTTCGGCGCCTATCTGAGGGTCGAGCTGCCGTCGACGACCGCCAGCAGGACGCGTGCCCTTGACCCACGGCTTGCATCAACACTAGCGATGCACCGATCGCATTTATGTCGGCTCTTCCCGGCATAACCGAGACCCGGTCACGACCGGCAGGTGCGAATTCACCGATGGCTCGATCAACGCCTTAGCGTCCGCGAGGGCGGAGCGCGGAACCTTCTTACAAAGTCGGTGCTTGGCGTTTTGCCCTCAGGGGGTGGCTTCCTTTCGTTCCAGCTTCTTTGGCTGCCTGCTGCAGCATTTGCCTGAACTCGTTGCGCTGCTCGTGAATCGAGGCGATCACATGGCCAGTCGGAATGCCGAGACCAACTAAAGCCGCTTCAGAAAGCTGCAAGCTGGCTTCGATGGTCTCGGGCACGGCATCGGTTACGCCGATGGCATATAGGTGTCGGGCATGCTCAGCATCGCGGGCACGCGCGACAATCAGTATGTCCGGCCTAGCCTTGCGTACTTGCCGTACGATGTCGTAGATCAATGATCGAGTGTGGATGGTAACGATCACGCCTGACGCGTCGCTAAGTCCACAAGCCTTTAGAAAGGCCGGGTTGGTTGCATCGCCGTAATAGACGGCGTGCCCTTGTGCGCGATCTTCGGCAACGGAATTGGCGTCGTCGTCAGCCGCCGTATAGGCGACCCCGTGTCGCTTCAGCATTGTGCACACGACCTTGCCCACACGGCCGTGACCGACAACGATGGCATGTCGCTTCAGCGGTTCCGGCTGGATCGCTAATGCCGCGTCCAAGATACGCGGCTTCGCAAGCAACGCCGAAATTCGGTTGGCGAACAGGGCGAGCAATGGGATGAGCGCCATCGTCAACGAGGTGACGGCCAGTGTGAAGCTCGCGACCGACTGCGTCACCACACCGAGTGCTGCCGCAAGACCGATGCCGACGAAGGCAAACTCACCACCGGGGCCAAGTAGCAGGGCGGTTTCGATCGATGCCGGTACGGACAGCTTGAATAAGCGGG
>JANLYJ010000427.1:0-2875 GCA_031365555.1 Gemmatimonadaceae bacterium
GCCAAGCAAATGCAACTACCACCTAAGAACTACAAGCTGGGGGCAGCTCGCCTACACCTAGGAGCTTCGGACCCGGCTGTTTGCTTAGCCCCGCGCCGCCGGCTGCAAGCGAGCTGCTCCCAGCTTGCAGTTCTTAAGTGGCAGTTATTAAAGCTTTGGTAACGTCACCCCAGCTTGTCCCTGGTATTTCCCCTTCTTGTCCTTGTACGAAACCTCAGGCCCTTCCTCTCCCTTGAAGAACATCACTTGGGCGATGCCCTCATTTGCGTAAATCTTGGCCGGAAGGGGCGTAGTGTTCGATATCTCGAGAGTCACGAATCCTTCCCATTCGGGCTCGAAAGGGGTGACGTTGGTGATGATGCCGCACCGGGCGTAGGTGGACTTTCCGACGCAGAGAGTCACGACGTCCCGCGGGATCCGGAAGTACTCGACCGAGCAGGCAAGAGCAAAGGAATTCGCCGGTACGATACAAACGTCTCCCTCGAACTCCACAAAGGATTTAGGATCGAAGTTCTTGGGATCCACAATCGAATTCATCACGTTGGTGAAGATCTTGAACTGGGGGCCCACACGCATGTCGTAGCCGTATGAGCTCACTCCATAGGAGATGACTCCAGAGCGGACCTGGCTGCTTTCGAATGGCTCGATCATGCCATGTTCCTTGGCCATCCGGGTGATCCAGCGGTCGGATTGAATTGACATTTTTGTGGGTAAGGCGTGGCGGTGGGGTGTGGCTTGGTTTTCGCGCGGGAATGTACGACTTAATACCTTTTTTTTCCACCAATTCCGAGTCATTGAATTAGCTAAATGCGCCGGATAGATTCCCCCTCGCAGGGCTAGTGAAAAATTTCACGAACTCAATCTGAATGGCTCGCGCCTACTTTCCGGTTCTTTTTCTACTCGGTTTTGTCATAATGAACGCCGTCCTCATCGTCGCGATTTCCGCGCTTACGATGAGATGGCGTCCGACATCCGTTAAGCAGACTCCCTACGAATCGGGAATCCCTCCTCTAGGCGACGCACGCGAAAGGTTCTCCATCAAGTTCTACCTGATCGCGATCCTTTTCATCATTTTCGACATCGAAACAGTCTTCATGTTTCCCTGGGCCGTCTACTATAGACAGCTCTCCTGCACGAAGCCGCTGGTTAACAGCATCTGCCCCGCAGGCAGCATCTCCTTCTTCGGACTCGGAGAGATGCTCGTCTTCATGCTCATTCTGCTTGTTGGATTCATTTACGTCTGGAAAAAAGGAGCGCTCCAATGGGATTGAGCGCACAGCCGGATAGAAACGTTGTTTCGTATCAGCCGCAGTCGCAGGAAGGCTGGGTTGCAACGCGTCTCGATTTCCTCGTCAACTGGGGACGCGCGAATTCCCTGTGGCCGATGCCATTTGGTACTGCTTGCTGCGCGATCGAGTTCATGGCAACGGCCGCGAGTCGCTTCGACCTCGCCCGTTTCGGGATGGAGCGGATGAGCTTCTCGCCGCGTCAGGCCGACGTTCTTATCTGCGCCGGCCGGGTTCCGTTCAAGCTTGCACCGATCATCCGTCGCATCTGGATGCAGATGCCCCAGCCGAAATGGTGCATCGCCATGGGTGCATGCGCATCCACAGGCAACATGTTCGACAACTATGCAGTAGTGCAGGGCATCGACACGATCATTCCAGTCGATGTGTACGTGCCAGGCTGCCCGCCTCGCCCCGAGGGACTGATGTACGGCATACGTCTTCTCCAGGAAAAGGTGATGAACGAGCGCATGAAGGACACGCTCATCCGGCAGGAGATGGAGCCGGACCCGTCCAGTCAGCTGTATATCCCGCCGTCAGTGATCAATGAGCTTTCCGAGCCGTTCGGAAATTCCGTCAACCAGACCCGATCAACACTGTGACCGATAAGATGTCGATCGTGTATCCTGGAACCGGTGCCGGTGACTCGCAGACGCCGGTCACTCCGTACGGCGTCCCGCACAGGGACGCACCGTCCAATCCATCGGCGGCGGCACTCAGGGAAAAGTTCGGCGCTGCCATCATTTCATCTGAGGCGATCTGGGGCACAACCACTGTGTATGTGGACCCGGCACGCGTTCTCGAGATCACACGCTGGCTGCATGACGATCCGTCGCAGCAGTACGACTTTCTGGTAGATGTGACGGCTGTTGAATATCGGGACGTTGAAGTTCCCATGGAAGTCGTATGGCACCTGCGCTCGCTTCCGTTTCGTCGCTTCATTCGCATCAAGGCGCGTCTCGACAAGAAGAAGCCGCTGGAAATTGCGAGTGTATGGGATGTGTGGAAGTCTGCGGACTGGCTCGAGCGTGAATGCTATGACATGTTCGGCATTCGCTTCCTGGGCCATCCTGACCTGCGACGCATCCTGATGTGGGAGCAGTACAAGGAAGGGTATCCGCTGCGGAAAGACTTCCCGATACGCGGAAGATTCTCCCGCGCAGAACAGCTTCGCCAGGCACTCGCCCAAAATCCTGAAGCCAAGTACTCGATGGAAGAGCTCTCGGTGGCTGCTGCATTCGAAGACATCCCGGACGACATGCGTCAGCGTCTCCGTGCCGGCGAAAGGACGGGCGAATAATGTCGCGTCGCACAGTTGAAGTAGAGCTCTCGACCAGCGGACTCGATGCGCAGGGGCGTCCGCAGCGCATCCCGCTGTCAGCGACCGAAAACGGGAACACTGTAACGATCGCAGCACCGGAAGCGCTCGAGCCGGATCTCGCAGGCGACCACATGCTCATCAACATCGGACCGCAGCACCCGGCAACACACGGTGTGCTTAGACTGGTGCTCGAGCTCGATGGCGAAACAGTGGTGCGCTGCGTCCCTCACCTGGGCTATCTGCATTGCGGCTTCGAGAAGACCGGCGA